>JAGWSK010000155.1 GCA_028869355.1 Alphaproteobacteria bacterium
AGATAGCCGATGCGATGATGCAACCACGCTGCCGGAAGCGAGATCAGAAAATATGCGCCAAAGAAACAGAATTGCGTCAGCATGACCTCGGCGTACGAAAGCGCGAAAGTCGCTTTGAGCTTTGGGATGACGCTATCCACCAAAACGGTGCAGAAACCGAACGCAAAGAACAGCGCCATCACCAGGCCGATGACCTTGCTGTCCGCTTCCTCCCGCGCAAACGGCTGCATTTCAACGGTTCCAAATCAGGTCCTCTCGGCAAACATGCGCGGGCCGGCCGGCGATTGGCAAGTTGATGCCGGCCCGTTCCTGTGCGCGCTGTAGGTTCAGCTGCTCTCGCAAACATGAAATCGCGCGGTTGAAAACCGGGAACGTCGCTGGAAACGCAGCCGTTAAGTTCCTGAGGCAAAGCAGGAAACGGAGCTTGGCCATGGGTAAATACGCAGCCTTTGGACTTGCGGCGCTGATGTGCACGGCGGCGGTTCCGGCCTTCGCCACCTGGAATCACCTTGGCAGTGTGATGTTCTCAACCCGGTCCACTCATTTTGCGGCGCGCGCGGATTTCAGTGGCGATCAAATGGCGCTCACGTCACGGATTGGCGATGTGTATTGCCAAAATGTCGAAGCAACATTCGGCGATGGCCAGACACACAGCATCTACACCGGAATGCTGAGGGCAAACCAGACGGTCAACATCGATTTGCCAGGCAATGTCCGAAGCGTGGAGAGGCTCGCCTTCGATTGCCAGCCGACCGACAGCTCTCAGGGGACTGTCGACGTCGCCGCAAACACCTTCGAACAACGGCCGTTGGGATAAAACCAGCGTCTGACCTTATCGCAGGCAGTGGGGTGAAACCGCCTGCGGTATACCCCGCAACGAGCCGCACGGAAAACGGTTTCACCACGGATCGGCTTTACTGATAGATTGAATCCGAATTTCGCGCGTCTGGGGAGGACGGCATGTCGAGATTTGCATGGCTTTGCGGCGCAACGATCGCTGCGATGATTCCTGTAAGCGCGGTGAACTCCGCCGCCACGGATCAGAACATTCCCAATTTCAGCTTCATCGATTCCGGCTGGCTCCTGAATGGCGGCATCGATTTCCGTCCGATACCCGGCGCAATTGCTCCGATCAGCTTCGACCCCGCCTACCCGCAGATAGGAACAGGCAATCAGCGCGGAGTGATGGAGCGCATGTCGGACGCGGAGAACGCCAACCTGAAGCCGTGGGCGAAAGAACTGATGCGCAAATACAATCAGGATGTGCTCGACGGCCACCGGGCATTTTCTTCGCAGTCGCGCTGCTGGCCGGGCGGCACACCGGGGCAATTGCTGTTTCCGGCCGAACCCGTTTTCTTCATCCAGACGCCGAAAGAGGTCTGGATCATCTGGCAGCGTCAGCAGGAGATCCGCCGCATCTATCTCGATATTCCGCATTCGGCCAATCCGAAGCCGTCATGGTTCGGCGAATCCGTCGGCCATTACGAGAACGGCGAACTGGTGGTCGATACGATCGGGTTCCTCGACAAGCACATCTTCGATTTTGTCGACAATTGGCGCACGCCGCACACCAAGGACATGCATGTGATCGAGCACTGGAAGCTGATCAATGGCGGCAACGGATTGCAGGCGACCGTCACCGTGGATGATCCGGGTACGTTCAATCAGCCATGGTCAGGCACGGCGCAGTGGCGCAAAGTCAATCAGGGCACCATGCTGGAGACGATCTGCGCCGAAAATAACGTGGCCTTTGAGCAGTTCTTCCACCTTAAGGAATACCCAATGCCCGAGGCCAAGACCGCCGATTTCTAGGAGCGAGGAAAAGAGAAGCGAGGAGCGAGAGAACTCTGCATCACCTCTCGTTTCTCGTTTCTCGTTTCTCGTTTCTCGTTTCTCGCTTCTCGTTTCTATTTTCTCGCTTCTCTTTTATGCGACAGCCAATCCGCGATTCCCGCTTCATCCATTTCACTGCGGCGCAAGCCAAGTTTCGATCTTCGCCACAGGACATCATCCGCGGTTTGCGCCCATTCCTGTTCCGCGAGATAGCGCAGTTCGGCTTCCGTCAGGCCGCACCCAAAACTGCGCCCGAGCCCGGCGCCGTTCGCAGCAATGTGGCGAATTCTGGTGCCATAAGCGCGAACCATGCGCCGCAAATTCATGGCGTCCAGAAACGGATATTCGCGGGCGCAGGCGCTGACATAACCTTCCATTCCGCCCGGCCCGGGATCGCCGCCCGGCAGCGGAGCCGACGCGGTCCAGGGCGGTTTCATTGGCAGAAACGGCGACAGCCGCGCCAATGCCGCCGCCGCGACCAGGCGATAGGTCGTGAGTTTTCCTCCGTACACGCTCAGAAGCGGCGCGCCGGACGATTGGTCAACATCGAGAGCATATTCGCGGCTGAGCTTGCCGGCCTCGGCGCCCGCCTCCTCGATCAGGGAACGCACACCCGAATAGCTCCAGACGATTTGCCCTGGAGAGACCGCTGACCTGAAATAGCCGTTGACGGAATCGAGCAGGTAGCGGATTTCCGCATCCGATATCGCAACATTGGCCGGATCGCCGCCATAATCCTGCTCCGTCGTGCCGATCAGCGTGAAGTCCCGCTCAAACGGAATCGCAAACACCACGCGGCCGTCGGCGTTCTGGAACAGATAGGCGCTGTCGTGTGCGAACAGGCACGGCACAACGATGTGGCTGCCTTTGTCCAGCCGCACCCGATGGCGGGGCTGGATGCCGGTGACGGTCTGCAAAAACTGATTCACCCACGGACCGGTGGCGTTCGCCAGCACGCGGGCACGGATTTCGCCGCCCTGCCCGGATTCCATCTGCCGGACCTGCAACCGCCACAAACCGCCCTCGCTCTGCGCCGCAAGGCATCGGGTGCGGGGATTCATGCTGGCGCCGCGTTCGGCGGCATCGACGGCGTTCAGGATCACCAAACGCGAATCATCCACGCTGCAATCGGAATAGGCGAAACCGCGGCGATATTCCGGCTTCAGCGGCGCGCCCGCCGGATCGGATGTGAGGTCGAGCGATGACGCGTGGGGCAAACTGCTGCGGCCTGCGACATGGTCATAAAGCCACAGCCCAAAGCGCAGCATCCAGGCCGGCCGCATCCCGGAATGATGCGGCAGCACGAAACGCAGCGGTTGCACCAGATGCGGCGCGATGCGCATCAGAATTTCGCGTTCCGACAGTGCTTCACGCACCAGACGGAAGTCGAAATTCTCCAGATAGCGCAACCCGCCATGGATCAGTTTGGTCGACGACGACGAAGTTGCGGCGGCGAAATCGCCCTGTTCGCACAAATAGACCGACAACCCGCGGCCGGCAGCGTCGCGCGCAATACCGCAGCCATGAATGCCGCCGCCGATAATCGCAATGTCGTAAATCAGTGTCGGAATCCTGGAACGATTTGGAATCAGAACGAATCATCTCACGCGGAGACGCAGAGATGTCCAGTGCGTGACGGCGAATTTGCTCCCCTGCAGAGCACGTCAGTACTATCTCCGCGCCTCCGCGTGAAAATTTATACGGGCGCCAGAATTAATCCTTCATTGGGCTGAAGTTTGACCTTTGCGTCCACGATTTCCCCCTCGCGCCCGGCATGAGTGGCCACCGCAATCTTGAGGCCGGCAAATTCCGGCGCCTCCGCGGCGTCATGCGCGGCGCCGAAATTTAGCAGCACAATCGCGCGATCGGACCCGGCCCGGCGCTCATAGCACAACAGGTCGCCACCGCCGGAAAATTCAATCTGACGGTATTTGCCCTCCATCAACGCCGCGCTGCCCTGGCGCCAGAAAATCAGCCGCCGGTACAGGCTCAGGATCGAATCCGGATCGTTCGACAATCTCTCGACATTGCACGTGCTGCAGTCGGGCGATAACGGCAGCCAGGGAATTCCGGTGGTGAAGCCCGCATTGGGCGATCCGTCCCACTGCATCGGCGTGCGCTGCGGGTCGCGCCCCAGGCCGAGTCCGGGTTCGTTGCGCTCCCAGGGATCGCGGACAAATTCTTTCGCTATGGCGCGCTCGGCGATGCCGATCTCGTCGCCGTAATAGAGCGTCGGCGTGCCGCGCAGCGTGAGCAACAGCATCGCCGCAACCCGCGCCTGCGGGTGTCCGATGCGGGCGGCAATGCGCGGCTTGTCGTGGTTGCCCAGCACCCAATTCGGCCAGTGTTGCTCCGGAATGATTCCGTCATATTCGCGGATCACCGCGCCGACCCGCCGCGAATTCCACGGCGTCTGCAAAAGCTGGAAATTGAACGGCAGATGCGCTTCGCCGGCTTCCCTGCCGTAATAGGCGACGAGCCGTTCGATCGGCAGGTAGATTTCGCCAATCAGTACGCGGTCTTTGTAGGTGTCGAGTACGCCCCGGATTTCCTGCACCACGTAGTGGGTATCGGGATGGTCGGCGGAATGAATCTGCAAGTACTTGTCGATTTCCGGCTGAGTCGGGTCATAGGCGGGATTGGGCGGATTGTCGCGGAATTGCGGATCTTTCATCAGGTGCCAGAGCACATCGACGCGAAACCCGTCGATGCCGCGATCGAGCCAGAAGCGCAACACATTGTGCATGGCGGCGCGAACCTCAGGATTGCGCCAGTTGAGATCCGGCTGCTCTTTCAGGAACGCGTGGTAATAATACTGGCCGGTTGCCTTATCCCATTCCCAGCCGCTGCCGCCGAAATTGCTGATCCAGTTGTTGGGCGGACCGCCGTCGGGCTTCGCGTTACGCCAGATATACCAATCGCGTTTGGGATTGCTGCGGGACGAACGGCTTTCGCGAAACCACGGATGCTGGTCGGAAGTGTGGTTCGGCACGAAATCGAGAATCACCCGCAAGCCGCGGCCCTGCGCCTGTTCGATCAGATTGTCGAAATCGGCAAGCGTTCCGAACACCGGATCGACATCGTGATAATTGGCGACGTCGTATCCGAAATCCTTCATCGGCGATGGATAGATCGGCGTGATCCAAAGCGCGGTGATGCCGAGCCAGCGCAGATATTCGAGACGGGAGGTGATGCCTTTGAGATCGCCAATCCCGTCACCGTTGGAGTCCTGAAACGATCGCGCATAGATTTCGTAGATGATTCCTTGTTCCCACCAGGCTGGCTTGCGCACGCGATTCTCCCGAACCCGAAACCGGAGCTTTTTAGAAAAAGCCCATAAATTATTTGCGCTATCAGGAACCCTCTGACACGGGAATTGTTCAAATTGCACGACAGATCAGGGGTGGAAATTTGCAGGATACCAGCGCGGACGGGCTGAATCCGGGCTTTACGCGGCGTTTCGCCGTAGGTGCAGAGTGCAACGGAACGGGAACCCATTTCCGGGTGTGGGCACCCAAGCGCGATTCCGTTTCGATCGTCTTCGAGGACGGCAACGAGGAAGCGCTCACGCGTGAAAGCGGTGGCTATCACTCCGGCTATGTCGACGGCGCCCTGCCCGGCAACCGCTATCGTATCGGGATCGACGGCGGAGCGCAGGCGTTTCCCGACCCCGCGTCGCGTTACCAGCCGAATGGCCCGCATGGCCCATCCGAAATCGTCGACGCGTCGAAATTTGGCTGGAACGACGCCGATTGGCCGGGCATCGGTCTCAGGGGACAGGTCATCTATGAACTGCATATCGGCACGTTCACGGAAGGCGGGACCTGGCAATCGGCGATTGAAACACTTCCGCAGCTCAGATCGCTGGGAATCACCTGCATCGAAATGATGCCGGTGGCGGAATTTACCGGCCGGTTCGGCTGGGGCTATGACGGTGTCGATCTGTTTGCGCCGGCGCATGTCTATGGATCGCCAGACGATCTCAAGTCATTTATTGCAGCGGCGCACGCGCTGGGTTTGGGCGTCATTCTGGACGTGGTTTACAACCATTTCGGTCCGGATGGCTGTTACCTGAAAGAGTTCGACCAGGATTATTTCACCAGCAAATATGCGAACGAGTGGGGCGAGGCGCTGAATTACGATGGTGACGGCGCGCGCGGCTTGCGCGAGTTTGTCACGGCCAACGCCGCCTACTGGATCGAGGAATTCCATTTCGACGGCTTGCGGCTGGATGCCGTGCAGACCATTCACGACACGTCTTCGCCGCATATCGTCGCGTGCATCTCACAGGCCGTACGTGAAGCGGCGGGAAAAAGGCATGTCATCCTGGTTGCCGAAAGCGAAAATCAGAGAGCGATCTTCGCGCGCCCGGTTTCCGCAGGCGGCTATGGGATGGACGGCATCTGGAATGATGATTTCCATCACTCGGCAGTCGTCGCGATCACCGGTCACTCCGGCGCCTATTACTCCGACTTTCACGGCACGCCGCAGGAGCTCTTATCCGCAGCAAAATATGGCTACCTGTTTCAGGGCCAGACATCCCGGTGGCAAAATAAGCGGCGCGGGACGCCGGTCTTTGGTCTCGATCCGGCACAATTCATCCTGTTCCTGGAGAACCACGATCAGGTCGCCAACTCCGCCTCCGGCGCACGCTTGTGGCAAGTGGCGAGTCCCAGGCGCTTGCGCGCCTTCACGGCGCTGTTTCTGCTGCTGCCGGGCACGCCGATGCTGTTTCAGGGCCAGGAATTCCAATCGTCCCGGCCGTTCGTGTTTTTTGCCGACATGCCGGAGCCGTTGCGGGAGGCGGTGGCCCGCGGGCGCGCCGAATTCCTCCGTCAGTTTGCGAATATCGCGAAACTCGATGACCCGCCAGGCGATCCCGCAACTTACGCCAAATGCAAACTGGACTGGCACGAATTTGAAATGCACGCGGAAGCCGTTGCGCTCCATTGCGACCTGTTGGCGCTGCGGCGCACTGATCCCGTCTTCTCGGCCCAGCGCGCGCATGGGATTGACGGCGCCGTGCTCGCACCGGAAGCTTTTCTGCTTCGTTTTTTCGGCCAGGCAGGCGATGACCGGCTGCTGTTTGTGAATTACGGCCCGGATATCAACTGCGGCTCATTTGCTGAACCGCTGATTGCGCCGCCGGAAGGCTCCGAATGGCGCCTGATGTGGTCGAGTGAAGAAAAGAAGTATGGCGGCGCCGGCGTGGCGCCGTTTGAAGACGATAAAGGCTGGCATCTCACCGGCCATTCCGCCCTCGTCCTCCGCGCCACCCCCCTCGGGACCTGAGGGCGCCGCGAAAAGATATTTCACGCGGAGCCGCGGAGCGGACGTTGATTTCGCGACCTCCGCGTCTCTGCGTCTCCGCGTGAGAGTTTTGGAGTCCACGAAGCCTCGGCTCCGTCAGGAGAACGACGTCAACAATGTTCATCCCACGCTGCTCCAGCCATTCGCGGATGGGCAGCAATCGTTTATTGTTCTGTACGCCGAATTTGGGAGGCGACCGAACTATGCGAACATTGCTGGCCGGTTTGGCCATTGCCGTCCTGATCCCATGCGCCGCGAGCGCCGCGGATTCGACCAGCACACTGCCGGCGCCCGGCTTTCACCACCTGCACCTGAACTCGGCTGATCCGGCTGCGGCAGCGGCGTTTTACGCCCGCGAATTTCCAACCACCTCACCCGCGCAATGGGGTGGTTTTCAGGCGCTGCGATCGCCCAACAATGTGATGATCCTGTTCACCAAAGTTGCGGCGCCGCCGGTTTCCGACCCGCAGGCGACCGCATATTGGCATTTCGGCTGGCATGTCACCGATGAGCGCAAAAGCTATGCGCTGTATCGCATGCGGTCCGAAGTAAAGCTGTTGCCGCTCTACACCACGGATGAGGGCGGCTCTGTTTTGGTGAGCAGCGACACCTGGCCCGGAACCGGCGGATTGCTGGGGCTGACAAAGGCGCAGATCGCCGATGCGAAGGCCAGAGGCGTGCAGCCGCTCGGAGGCGCAGGATTTGCGTATATGCAGGGGCCTGACGGCGCATTGATCGAATATCAGGGCAACATGCCGGCCGAGCGTTTCAACCATGTGCACATGTATCAGGAGCAGCCGTTTTGCGCCCAAATCTGGTACGCGAAACACCTGAATGCCGCTCTGCCGCGCGGTGCAGTCCTGAAAAATGAAAACAACTGTGCGGTAGCACGGGGACCGGACCGCACCTGGCCCGCGCTCGAACAGCGGGGAATGTTCCGCACGCCAACGGCCGGCGTCCTGTTCGGCGATGTCGCGCTCAACTGGTACATGCGCCAGACCGAGACGCCATTACAGCCTACGCGCGGACGGCTGATGGATCACGTCGGCCTTTCCGTCACCAATCTCGATGCATGGATCGCCAAACTCAGGCGCGAAGGCGTGACGTTTCTCGAACAGCCCTATCGGCTCGGCGACACACGCGCGGTCATGATCGAGGGGCCGAGCCACGA
>JAGWSK010000156.1 GCA_028869355.1 Alphaproteobacteria bacterium
AGTGTCGCAAGTGCACTCAGCGGTCCAACCACCCAGTGGGACAGCGCAAAAATCGCCGCTGTTACCAGCAGCCCGGTTCTCAATCCCCATTGATAGGCGAATATCGGCTGCAGCCATCCGCGGAAAAAGAATTCCTCGCCAAACGCCTGGAAGGCGGTGAGGAAAGCCGCAAACACGATTCCGGCACCGAATCCACCCGGCCCTGCCTGCTGCACGACGCCGGCAACCGCTGCCGCGAGCACCGTAATCAGGAAGGCGAATGCCCCAATCGCGAGCCCGAGTAAAGCGCGCTGCCACCTGCCAAGGACCGGCGCTTTCGAACCCCACTCTTCCCATGTTCGTACCGCGAATGGCGATACGTAGAGCGGCAGAAAAATGCCGCCGTACAGCAAGATTTGTGAGAGCGCCGCGAACAAGCTCCCGGGCGGGTACTGTCCGGCCAACATTCGGTGTACGGCTGGCGCAACGATCAGCGCCAAAAACAGCGACAACGCTGCGATCGCAATCGTGATTGGTGCGCCGGCGTGGCGCCTTGCCCGTTTGACGGCAAGGATCCACGGATTGTCAAATGTCAGAGGCTCCATTGTTGTGCCTTCCCCATTCGCCGGAGCTGGCGAATCCCCCTGATACTTTCATTACCTTGCACGATGTTACATTGTTTTGGAATGCAGGTTCCAGAGGGCCGAACGGATGGTGGGTTGGGGAAGCGGATACGTCACGGACATTCCATACGAGGAGGGTTTCTATCCTGATCAGGCGCCTCAGCGGCTGGCGCTTACAGCTGTGCTTAACGGCTTTGAGGCGCCCGACCTTTCGCGGGGCTTCTGCTATTGCGAGCTCGGCTGCGGCAAAGGAGTGACGAGCACAATTTTGGCGGCTGCCAATCCGAACGCGGAGTTTCACGCGGTTGATTTCAATCCGGCGCATATTGCACATGCCCAATCGATATCGCGGGCGGCAGAAATTTCGAACATCACCTGGCACGAGACCGATTTCGGCGCGCTGGGACGAGATGGAAGCGACGCACTGCCGATGTTCGATTTTGTGACCATGCATGGCATCTGGAGCTGGATCGCGCCCGAGCTTCAGGACGCCATCGTCCGATTCCTCGATCGCCATCTGAAGCCGGGCGGACTGCTGTTTGTCAGCTATAATGCGATGCCCGCCTGGTATGCGATGGTGCCGGTCCGGCGCATTCTCAAGGAATTGGCTGCCAGCGTTCCCGGGCCCAGCAATAGCGCTGTCAGCGTCGCAATCCGGAATTTGAACCGCTTGCGCGATGCAGGAATGATTCCAGACTGCTTCGAACCGAGTCTGAAGCACCTGAACGAAATCGCGCAGCGCCGTTGGCTGACCTATCTGGCACATGAATATCTCAATGCGTATTGGACGCCTACGTACCACGCCGATGTCGTTCGCGCTTTGGGTGCTGCCAAACTGGATTATGTGGGTTCGGCTTCGCTGATTCGAAATTTCGAGAATTTCCTGCTGACCGAACCGCAAATGACACTTCTTAACGAAATCGCAACCCCCGAAATTCGCAGCATGCTCGTAGACTTCTCTGTCGGCGTCTCGTTGCGGGAAGATGTGTTCGTTCGCGGGGCAAGGGCCATGCACGAAAAGCGCCGCGACAAACTTCTCCGCGACGAAACAATTTGCCTGACTCGCCCCGCACCCAGCCAGTTCGCATTGCACGGCCCGAATGACACGGTGCTGCGCCCGCACCCTGAGGCTTATGCGCTTTTTTTCAGGATGCTGGGTCAGCGCCCGCGCAAAATCGGCGAATTGCTGGCGCTGCCTGAACTTCCATCCACCTTCAACGGCAGCAGCGTCGGGATCGTGTCGCTTCTGGTCGGCGAGGGCGTCGCTGCACAATTCCACGAACCCGAAAACGCAGCGGTGGTGCGCTGTCAGAAATACAATCAGGCGGTTGAAGCCCGCGAGGAGATGCCGATGGACCGGCCGGTCAACATTGCTTCCGCGCCGCTTGGCAGCGCATTTTCGCTCTCCCCGCAGGAATTCGAGCTCTATATGGATTTGCGCCGGGGTGAAAAACCCATCGCTTCCCGGCTCGCCAGGCACTTCGACCAACGCTGCAGGGCGGCAGGGGGGTTTCCCGTCATCGACGGTAAGACATTGGAAGACCCCAACGCAGCACTCCCGGTCATCGAACGCGATTACGCCGCCAAAATCGAGCATCTCATCCCGATTTGGCACCAGGCAGGGATTATTTAGTCCGCGCCGAAATTAACTTTGATTCGTGATTGTGCGAGTCATGAGATTGCCAATAATATGGTAGTGCGACTATTAACCTTTCCAAAGGTTTAAGCGGTGGAGGGCCGGCTATGAATTTGTTTACCGTTGGACTTTCGGGCGCGGTCTTGCTCGCCGCAAGCAGCGCTGCATTCGCACAACCCGCCGCGCAATTGACTCCGGACGAAATCGTCAAGGCTCTTTCCTGTCCTGCGGGAACTGTCGCCGATGCGAACGGTGCATGTCAGGCGCCGCCTGGGTCTTCGCCTGCCGCCGCGTTTACCCCCGATCCATCCGTGCAGTATTGCGCGGTGCCGCCGGCTGTGCCACGTCCGCTCATCCGCACGCCGGACGGAGACTGTGTGCCGGCGAAAGAAGGAACGCTGGGATTCGATTTGGGCGCCGCAGCAAATCGCGCTGCGCCCCCAACCAATCCAGCCCCTGCTGTGCGCCCACAGAATTCCATCGCCTCGCTGGGCCGCCCGGGCGCCGCGCCGGCGCCTGGCGCGACTCTGCCGCCAACTCTCGATCTGCTGCTGACCTTCGATACCGATTCCGCAAACCTCACCGACCAGGGCGCGGCGAACGCGAAGGTGTTCGCGCAGGCGCTGGAGCGGCCGGAATTGAAGCAGGCCCGTTTCGAAATCGAAGGACACACAGATGCGTCAGGCAGCCGCGAATACAATTTAACGCTGTCACAAAAACGCGCGGAAGCTGTGAAAGCATTCCTCGTTTCGCAGGGTGTTGAACCCGGCCGGCTGACGACCGTGGGATATGCGTCCGATCATCTTGCCTTGCCGGATCAGCCGCTGTCGCGTGCGAACCGGCGCGTTGTCGCCCGCCGCATGCAATAGTGGTTTCGATTTTCATCCGGTCAGAACTGAAATCTGATTTCAACTGAAAGTCGTTTGTCACGGTATTGAGTGGGGTTGAGCACATGAGGGCCGGCATCTAACCGATGCAGTTATTGCCCTGGGGGGGCGAATGACAGCTTGCACGTCGTGGCGCGCGGCGCTGATTGCTCTCGGAGTGATCCTGCCATGCATTGCGGTCACCGCGGTGCATGGCCAGAACTTGCTCCCACCACAGGTTCTTGATCCGTCGGTACGGACCGCCATACCACCGGCACAGCCGCGCGCCGGAGACATCCTCGGCCCGCCTGCCCCGGGTCCCTGCCCGCTCGCCTCATCGAATCTCCAATTCACGCTGACCGGCGTCGAATTCACCGGCGTGATGGGGGTCAATGACGTGTTGCAGGCCGCCTATGGCGATCTTGTCGGCCGGCAGATTCCCGTCAGCGCAATCTGTGAGATCCGCGACCGCGCGACCACCATCCTGTTTCAGCGCGGGCTGCTCGCACGCGTGGAAATTCCGCAGCAGACCGTCATGGGGGGCCGCGTCACCTTCACGGTGATCGAGGCCTTCATCGCCGCCGTCGTGGTGCGCGGCAATGCCGGCCCGGCGCAGGACAAAGTGGACGATTACATCGAGAATCTGCGCGGCCTGCGGCCATTCGATATCAACAAGGCGCAGCGTTATCTGCTGCTCGCCTCCGATATTCCGGGTGTCGTCATTTCCGCCACTTTGCGGCCATCGGCGGAAGCGCCGGGAGCCGTGGAACTCGATGTCGATGTCGCCCATGTCGTGGCTGACGCCGTCCTCAACAGCAACAATTTCAATGCCAGATCGGCCGGCCGCATCACCGGCCTCGTGCGTGGCGATCTCAACAGCATTACCGGCCTCGGCGAGCGCACCTCGATCATCGGCTACAACACGCTCGAAGGGCCCTTCAACGCGCAGCGGGTCATTCAGGCGGTTGAGGAAGCCCGTATCGGTTCCGGCGGACTGTTGTTCCGCGTCTCGGGGGCGTACGGCACCACGCGTCCCGGAGACATTCTTCGTCCGCTCGATATCAACGGACATTCGATCGTGGTCGATGGCCGGCTCGCCTATCCCATCATCCGCGAGCGGTCGCTCAATATTACCGCATCGGGTGGCTTGAATTATATCCGGCAGGACGTCGATACCGCCGGCCTCCCGCTGATCAGGGACTCACTTTCCATCCTGTTTGGCCGCATCGGGTTCGATCAGGCTTTCGCGTTTGCGCCGGTGATCCTGGGCGGCGGGCTGGAGGTTCGTCAGGGCATCCCTGGAATGTTCGACACCGTGCACGCGGGTGCGTCACATCTCTCGCGTGTGGCCGGCGATCCCGGCGCCACGGAATTTCGCGGTGATGCGCGCATCGCTATCAACTGGCTGCCCTATGTTTCCACCATCGGCATAATTCAGGGCCAATATTCGTGGCAGCCTTTGCTCACCTATGAAGAATTTACGCTCGGCAACCTGACCATTGGCCGCGGCTATGATCCGTCGGTGCTATCTGGTCACACCGGCGTCGGCGGGTCGGCCGAAATTCATTTCGGACCCTTGCCCAATTTCCAGTCTGTGCCCCTGTTGGGGACCGGCAGCATTTACGGCTTTTTCGACGATGCG
>JAGWSK010000157.1 GCA_028869355.1 Alphaproteobacteria bacterium
CATCCTCGTATCGTCTTGCGCTACCTTCGATGGTGAGCGTCCCGTCGAGATCAATCACAAGTGTTGGCTGGATTTCGCACCCCCCGCTCATGGCCGGTCTTCCGGCACAAGTCGTGCCGGTGTGTGGCGGCCGCGGAAACGCTCGCGCGCAAGTACGGCCATGAAGGCAAGCAGGATACCCGCCACGACGCCCAATGCGATGAACAGCAAGCGCTGTGGAAAAACCCGTTCACGAATATCGGGCACCGTCGGCGGGTCGATGATCCGGAAGGCGAAATCCTTTTGGCCCTGGGCGAAAATATATTGCTGTAGCTGGCGCTCGTAATTGGATGCAAGCGCGGCCATCAATGCGGTCTGGGCGCTGACATCATGCACATTGCGCATTTCCTGCGTCATGTAATTCATATTCGTCCTGGCCTCGGAGATGGCCTCCTCCCGAAGCCGGCTATTTGTGAGATCCACGAGATCCCGCGCCCATCGCACCGCGGCCTGCCGGTCCCTCCAGGTGATTGCGAGAATTACAATTCCGCTGCGCCTGTCGAGATCGATGTCGCGTATCTTCCGGTCGAACATCCTGTACGCCCGGCGCAACGTCGGAACGTCGGATGGCGATACCGTCCATGACCTGGTGGCCGCGTCCCAGTCGTCGGGATAGAGCGCGGGCAGGAGATTGTTCGTTGTCACATAGCTGTCGAAGAGTTCACGCGAACGCAGCACCGCTACAGCCTCATCCTCAACCGCAGATGGCGCGGAAAGCAGGGACGTGAGACCCGCCGCCGCACCCAGGCCCGTCGCGCCCAGGCCTGCGGCCAGTGCACCCAGATTGCCCTGCGTTTGTTGCCTTACTGGCATCAACTCTATTTCCACCCGCCAATAAGATGGAAGAAGAAATGCCAGAGCCGTCGATGTCAGCACCGGAAGGGCGAAAACAAAGCACGCCAGAACCAGATTACGACGTATATTTATAAACCACTTCCGCAGGCGATCAGGCTCCTGCGTCTCCTCCCATCCGGGACGCACAATCTCCGGTGCAAACGTCATCGTATTCATTTTGCGTACTGACTATTGAATTGTGTTTTGCACATGTCATTTGACCACTGGGGTGACCAAACATTATCGTCATGACGGCGTGACAACAATGGTTCAGAGATCGGAGGAAATAACTTACAATGAAAATGATAAATCTGTTTCGAGTCCCCATGTTTGGTGGATTGTCTGACCAGATCATCGTCAGCCTTTGCAATTTCGCTCTCAACGTCTATCTGGTACGCCGCATTTCAGGTTCGGAATACGGAGTATTTTCCTTCCTTCTTTCGGTCATGGTCTTTCTCAACTCCATGCACCAGGCCTTTGTCACCTACCCTCTGTCGGTTTACGGGGCATCCGCATCAAGCCGTGAATTCGACCGGTTGTTGATCGGCGCTGCATCCGCGACGACGGTAGGCGCAGTCGTTCTGGTTCCGCTGCTCGTGGGTGCGGCTGCAAGTGTCGGTCTGCTTTCACTCGCCATTTCCGCATCGATCGCAATGGTTGCCTGGCAGTTACAGGAGGTCTGCCGCCGCGGTTTTCTGGCCCGCTCGAGATTTGCTGCTGCAATTGGCAGTGATTCCTTTCGGTATGCCGGCGTCCTTGCATGCGTCGTGGGGCTGAGCGCTGCCGCTCCGGTTTCGTTATCGGCCATATTCGGTGTCATTGCAGTCGGTTCAGCCGCTGGTTCCGGAGCGCTGGTTGCCGCATCTCTGCGCAATACTTCCGTCGCGCCGCGGAAAATATTGGATGGATTTTCAGAGCGGCTCCGGATCACCGGACCGGTTATTGGCGCAAACGTACTGGCGGCATTCTCGAATCAATGGTTCCTCTGGATGCTGACATGGACCCACGGCTTTCAAAGTTCGGGGGCGCTGGTTGCACTGGCGAATATCGCGGCTGTTTCCAGCCCGGTGATCTTCGGAGTCGAGAATATCATTGTGCCGGAAGTTTCGCGCGAACGGAAAAACCTGTCATTTGACGCGCTGATGAGTCTGGTTGCGCGGCGCCTTGCTGCCGGTGGTCTGCTGATCGGGCCATTTCTGGCAGCCATCGTGTTTTGGCCCGGCGATGCGGCGCGGCTGGTCTATGGCCGGGCATCCGACTACGCCGAGCTCACATCATGTTTGCGATTGCTCGCATTCGCTTACGGTGCATTTTTCTGCTCGACCGCGCTTAGCGCCGCATTACGAGGATATTGTTCCGGTCGCGCGGTTCTGATGATCCAGCTGTGGCCCGCGGTTCTCGGCGTTACGGTGGGAAGCATGCTGATAGGGACCTACGGTCTTGAGGGCGCGTGCACGGCGACACTCCTTGCTGCATCCCTGCGAGTTCTGATTGCACTTTACCTGGTAATTCAGCTTCGGGAATTGACACCGCGCGACGCCGGCACAATTGTTACCTGTGTCAGTGGTTCTCAAAGTGAGTTGAGGGACGGCCAGTGCGATGAATTCGCTGGAGCGCGCTGAACGTGTTCTGCTGATTGCGCTGATATTGTTCATTCCAATATCGGCATCCCCGCTCCTGCCTTTTGATTCCGGAACCCTGGTGAGACCGTTGTCGATTGTGCCAGCGGCGGCTCTGCTGTTCTGCATGTCGGTTCGTGTGCTGATTTTCAATCAGCGTTGCCGGCCCGGGTTGCGCGACGGTATCGGACCGTTGCTGATATTCGCGGCATACGTTGTTTTGTCCGGCCTCGGAGTTATTGCCATTGAACCGGATGACGTTTTCAAGGGCCAGACGCCGTTCGGCAGTTTTGCGCGCGCCGTTGCGACACTGGGCGCCGGAATCAGCTTTTATGTCGTGGGCCGGTGCTACATACGATCTGCCTCAGACATAAAACTGGTCCTGCGATGGCTGACGGTTGGCCTTTCGGCTTCCATTTTGCTCGCGGTGTTGCAGGTCGCAGCAATTGTTCAGCGCGGCGACCTGCTTCGTCTCATTCAGGCGGTCACCGATGTCTTTGCCGTGCACTATGACGGGCTGGCGACGAGAGCCCAGGGAATGACGTTCGAGCCATCGTGGCTCGCAACCCAGATCATCGTTCTCCTGATGCCGATGCTTATTGCACGATGCATTTCACGCCAGCGGTTTGTCGGGTCGCCACCCGGGCCCGATGAGCTTTGGCGGGCGTTGCCGGGTTTTGCCTTGGCCCTTATCGGGCTCCTTTGCGCCGGTTCGCGGTTTGGGCTTGTCGCGGCATCCGCTCTGATCAGCTTGAGCGTATTATTGGCCGCGTTTCGCGGTAAAATTGCCGCGACACTGGCGCTGTTGTTCGTGATTGGCGCCGCGGTTGCGGGAATCGGCGCGATGGGAAGCCTGCAGTCGGGCGCCGGCGCAAACTATGTCCTCGGACCGGTCGGGTTTCTGGAGAACGGCCCGGACGCGCCGGATCCCCAGGCGGCACCCGAGGAAATCGTGGAAGTGCTCGCCCTGGCCGGCCGTATCGCAGCGGCGCAGTCGGCTGCCAACGTCTGGCTGGCGAATCCTTTAACCGGCGTTTCTCTTGGCAACGACTATCGTTATTTTCCCGCCAACGCACCCGATTGGGCTTTTGGGACAGCGCTCTTCCAGCAAAATGCGCGCGAGGGTCTGGGTTGGATTGATCGATACTCGCCGGAAAAGGGTAACGCCAAGAATTTGATTCTCCGA
>JAGWSK010000021.1 GCA_028869355.1 Alphaproteobacteria bacterium
CAGCTCGATGCGTCCGGCAAGCAATCGGCGAGGCAGTCGCGGCAAAATCCCGGCATTCCCACTCCGAATCAATTCCGGCCGAGTACCGAATAGTATGCGGGAGTCGAAGCGGCCGATCCAGAACGGATTGTAACCAAAACGAATCATCTCACGCGGAGACGCGGAGTCGCGGAGATGGCCTGTATGCCGACGGCGAAATGCTGACCTCTGGAGCGCGTCACCAATATCTCCGCGCCTCCGCGTGAAAATTTCAATATGCGAGCTGCACTAGAATTTTGAAGTTCGCGTGGCAGTTTTGGTGCGCAGCGTCACCAATTCTTCCGCCATGGTTGGATGCACGGCAATGGTTGCATCGAATTGATCCTTGGTTGCGCCCAGTTTCAACGCAATCGCAACCAGTTGGATCATCTCGCCGGCATCCGGTCCGAAAATGTGACAGCCGAGCACCTGCCGGGTTTTCGCACAGACGACGAGCTTCATCATCATTCTTTCAGTGCGGCCGGAGAGCGTGTTCTTCAGCGGCCGGAATGACGTTTTGTAGATGTCGATCGTGTAGCCGCGCGCCAGAGCGCGTTCTTCCGACATACCGACCGTGCCGATTTCCGGCCGGGTGAATACCGCGGTCGGGACGAGTTCATGATCGGGTGCCGTTGGCTGTCCGCCGTATACGGTTTTGGCGAAGCACATGGCTTCGTGGATCGCCACCGGCGTCAATTCGATTCGCCCGGTGACATCGCCGATGGCGTAGATGTTCGGCACCGAACTGCGAGACCAGGCATCCACCTCGACACGTCCGCTGGGGCGAAGCTTGACGCCGGCATTTTCGAGTCCAAGACCATAGGTGGACGGTAGCCGCCCGATTGCGAGCATGACGTGATCGGCCTCGATCTCGTCGCCGTTGAGCGTGACGGCGGTAATTCCCGTTGCCGTGCGCACGCAGCGCCTGAAACCGGTCTCCAGCAGCAACCGGATACCCCTGCTTTGAAGCGATGCCTGAAGCTGGTCGCGCAGATCCTCGTCAAAGCCACGGAGGATTTTGGTGCCGCGGTAAACCAGCGTTACCTGCGCTCCCAGGCCATGAAAAATGTGGGCGAATTCCAGCGCAATATAACCGCCGCCGACAATGACGATATGGTTGGGCAAGGTTTTTAAATGAAACGCATCATCGGATGTGATGCAACATTCCGCGCCTTCCGCACCGGTCTGGCGCGACGGATAACCGCCGGTCGCGACCAGCAATGTCTCTGCAGTTACGTCGCGGTTGGAGTCCGCAAGGTGAATCGTGTGGGCGTTCTTTACGACGGCGCGTTCGCGAAATATGGCCACACCGGCCTGCTCCAGCACGTTGCGATAGACGCGCGAAATGCGCTCGATCTCCTCGTCCTTGTTGGCGATCAGCGAGGCCCAGTCAAAACGCGCCGCGTCAATGGTCCAGCCGTAACCCTGCGCGTCTTCAAATTCCTCCGGAAAGCCGCTGGCATAGACCAAAAGCTTCTTCGGAATGCAGCCCCGCATGACACAGGTGCCGCCAAAACCATTTAGCTCGGCGATTGCAACCCGCGCACCCATTTGCGCCGATACCCGTGCGCCGCGAACGCCTCCCGAGCCGCCTCCAATCACGAACAGATCGAAATCGTATTTGCTCACGCGCCCGCCCGTTCGATCAGCCGCACGCCATCCGGCCCGCCGATGATGAGCATCCACGCCACACCGCAAAACAATCCGTGTTCCACCACTCCCGCAATTTGCGACAACTCCGTTGCCAACTCCGCCGGGTCGTGGATTTCGCCGAACGGACAGTCATAAATGAAGTTGCCATTATCGGTTCGGTACACCGCACCATTGACGCGCCGCAAAACCGGGACGACCTGCGAGTACCCAAGACTTGCCGCGGCGGAAAGGATCCGGGCGAGCGTCGTGGCGTGACCGAACGGAATCACTTCGACAGGCAGCGGAAACCGGCCGAGCCGTGGCCGCAATTTGCTCGCATCCGCAATGACGATCATGCGCTCTGCCGAAGCCGCGACGATTTTCTCGCGCAGCAACGCGCCGCCGCCACCCTTGATCAGATTGAGCGCGGCATCGGCCTCGTCAGCTCCATCGACGACGAGATCAAGTCGTTCGAGATCGTTGAGATCGGCCAGCGGTATTGCAAGCTTGCGCGCCAGTTCAGCGGTATGTTCGGATGTCGGCGTGGCAATGATCGTGAGACCGTTGCGGACTCGCTCGGCGAGAAATTCAGTGAAAAGGTCTGCCGTCGAACCGGTCCCAAGCCCGAGTTTCATGCCCGCCTCGACGAAGTCGAGCGCCCGCGTCGCGGCGGCGCGTTTCAGTACCGTGGTATCGGATGCAGAAATGCTGTTCCCCTGGAACGGTGGTTACAAAACAAATCATTTCACGCGGAGACGCGGAGATGTCCAGAGCGTAACGGCAAATTGGCTCTCCTGCAGAGCATGTCACCAGTATCTCCGCGCCTCCGCGTGAAGTTCTAAGTCCAGTTTTGATCACGCATTAAAGCGGTTGTGAGTTCTATTCGACCGTGACCGATTTGGCGAGATTGCGCGGCTGATCCACATCGGTGCCCTTGGCAACCGCCGTGTGGTAGGCGAGGAGCTGCACCGGAATGGCGTAAAGCAGCGGCGCGATGAAGGGATCAATTTCCGGCATCTCCAGTGTCTCCCATAGATCGCCCGAGGCGGATTCGAGACCCTTGCGATCGGAAATCAACAGGACCTTGCCGCCGCGCGCCATGACTTCGTGCATGTTCGAGATGGTTTTTTCGAACAGGCTGTCATGCGGCGCAATGACGATCACCGGAACCTTGCGGTCGATCAGCGCGATCGGGCCGTGCTTCATTTCGCCTGCCGCATATCCCTCGGCATGGATATAGGAAATTTCCTTCAGCTTGAGGGCGCCCTCCAGCGCCAGCGGATAATTCACGCCGCGGCCGAGATAGAGCACGTCCTGGGCCTTGGCGATCTGCTGCCCGAGCGCGCGAATCCTGTTCTCGTGGGCGAGCACATCGACCATATGGCGCGGCACTTCGAGAAGCAGGGAGCAAAGGCGCTTCTCTTCGGCTTCATCGAGCTGATTTCGCGCCCTCGCCGCAGCAATTGCGAGGCTGGCGAGTACGGCAAGCTGACAGGTGAATGCTTTGGTGGACGCCACGCCGATTTCCGGCCCGGCATAGGTCGGCCACACCGGATCGGCCTCGCGCCCGATCGAGCTCTCACGCACATTCACGATTGCGGCTGTGTGTTGTCCCGCTGCCCGCGCGTCGCGCAATGCCGCGAGCGTGTCGGCGGTCTCGCCGGATTGGGACACATAAAGGCAGAGCCCGCCGCCGGGATATACCGGATTGCGGTATCGCAGCTCCGAGGCGATGTCGGCCTCGACCGGCAATCGCGCCAGTTTCTCGAACCAGTATTTGCCGATCAGCCCGGCATAGAACGCGGTGCCGCAGGCCGAAATCGTCAGACGCGGCGCCTCGCGGAACAACTGCGCGCCCGGCGGACGCAACTCCACCGACGGCCCGGATGCATTCACGTAGCGTGAAATCGTGTGGCCGACGACTTCCGGCTGCTCATGGATTTCCTTGGCCATGAAATGGCGCTGCCCCGCCTTGTCAACAATCGCCGAAGACGGAGGAATGACATTGATGCGCCGCTCCACGGGATGGCCGGCAGCATCGAAGATCGTGATTTTCGCGCCACGAACAATGGCCACATCACCATCGTCGAGATAGGCGACGCGGTTGGTAAAGGGAGCGAGCGAAAAGGCGTCGGATCCGAAATAACCTTCCTGATCGCCATATCCCACGGCCAGCGGACTGCCACGGCGTGCGCCGATCAGCAGCGATTCCTCGCCATCAAAAATCATCACCAGCGCATAGGCGCCGGTCAGCTGTTGCACGGCTGTCATCGCCGCGTTTTCCGGCGACAGTCCCTCATCGAGATACTGCGTGACCAGATGTACGGCGACCTCGGTGTCGGTGTCGGATTCGAATTGATGCCCCCTGGCGACGAGTTGTTCCTTCAGCTCGCGAAAATTCTCGATGATTCCGTTATGCACCAGGGCCACACGCGGGGATGCATGCGGATGCGCGTTGCGTTCGGTCGCTGCGCCGTGGGTCGCCCAGCGCGTATGACCAATGCCGGTGCGCCCCGGCAGTGGCTGGCTTCCCAACACATCCACCAGGCGGTCGAGTTTGCCCGGGCTGCGGCGCCGGTCGATATGCCCGCGATTGAGCGTCGCAATACCTGCCGAGTCGTAGCCCCGATATTCCAACCGCTTGAGCGCATCCACAATCAGCGGCGCGACATCTCTGGTACCGGCAATTCCGATGATCCCGCACATAATCAGCGATTCCCTTGCTTGCGCGCCTTGTTGCGCGCGCGAATATCTTTGGCCCGGCCTGTTTTGTTGACCTGCCGGGCGCGTCCGATGGCGAGCGATTCCGCCTCCACATTGGTGGTGATGGTGCTGCCCGCAGCGACATAGGCGCCATCACCGATCTTGACCGGCGCGACCAGCGTCGAATCCGATCCGATGAAAACGCGTGCGCCGATATCGGTGAAATATTTGCCTTCACCATCGTAATTGCAGGTGATCGTGCCGGCGCCGATATTGCTGCCCTCACCCACTCTCGCGTCGCCAAGATAAGTCAGGTGATTGGCCTTGGCGCCGGCC
>JAGWSK010000158.1 GCA_028869355.1 Alphaproteobacteria bacterium
AAATCAGCGCTGGCTCACCCCGACCCCAATTCTTGTTGTCTGGCAGGCGCAGCTTTTACCTTCCCAATACAGTCGATCTGGACGGCCGCGTGTCGTCCTTCGAAATGTAGAGTTGATATCGCTGCGCGACCCCGCGTAACCGGGCTGTGAATGAACATTCATTGTCGCTTCGAGACAATTTCATTTTGCGAGCGCTAAACTTCATCACAAATGCCTGGCCGCGGTGTCACAATGGCGCAGCAGAAATCCGTGTTGAAAATCATCGACGGTGTCACGTTGGCGGACAGAAAACTCTATTTGTTGCCTAAACTGGTGATACTTCAGCAACGGTTCACGGTCCTGCACGAAGGACTTCCCTTTGAGATCGGCTTTGACAATCTCAAAGATGCAGAAGCGTTTTTCCACATCGAAGTCCAATCCAGGAACCGTGCAGGGTGCGTGAAGCGGGAAACGCATCAAACGCATTGATCGGGCGCCCAGGCACGGCTCTCTCAGGTGCCCGTAATCGGAGTCGGCTATATGTCCATGACGCGTTGGGGGATACGAGGTGGATAATGCCCACGATGACCACCAATGGGCTGCACGCTTTCGCCGAAAAGCAACTGAGGCGCGCGCAAGGGCTGCAACGGCAAAGGGCGAGGCCACGCGGCAAATACTGCTGAATCTGGCCGCTGAATACGACGAGTTGGCCGCCGAAAAAGAGCGCGGGATCGCGCGCAAATGCTAACAATATGGACTTTTACGTAAGCGCGTGCGGCGGTGTCGGCGGCCGAATTTCGGGCCTGACCGGTTGACCATCACAAGCCTGCCAGTTCTTGACGATGGTCAAACCAACAATGCGGCCGACGTCCGGCCTCAAGATGTCAAACGCCGCCGCATTGCGGTGGGATGTGACCGGGCCATATTGGAACGGCGGATAAAGCCGTGTTGCAGAATTGACGCAAATCGCGCAGCGTCAGGGTATCGCCAGGATGGCATTATGAAAAATCAATCATCCCGCCGGCCCGTCTGTGGCAATACGCTGCACTGTTATCAGCAGCTTACCAAACCTTTGTGATCGTCAAACCAACCACGCGGCCGATATCGGACCGGAAGATATCATACGCGGCCGCGTTGCGGTTGACGGCCACCGGGCCATAGGCGAAGGGCGAATGGATTCCCGTCAGATTCTGGATCGTCAGGTTCAACGCAATTCGCTTCAGGTAATCATTCGCCGGCAGATCGCCGGTATTGTACCCAAGTGACAAGTCGAACGTAATGAAGGTGGGCTCGAAGTTGCTGAAATTGCTGATTGCGCAGGGGAACGTCCCGCCGCCCGTACTGCCACCCGAACTCGTGCACTGGAAATTGACATTCGGCGGCACCGCCCAGGGTGAGAAATAATGCGATGAGTAATTCATGAATCCGGTAACGCTGTACGGGCCGTCGCTCCAGCCCAGCCTTGCGCGCCAAATCAGGCGCGGCGTGGTCTCGACGCCGTTCTGCAAAATACCGCCGGCCGGCTGAACGTTCTGATTCAACTCGTCGATGACGGTGCCACCCGATACCGTCTGCAGGAAATTGTGGAGGTAATAGGTGCCGGTGATCCCGGTGTTCCACGCACCATAATCGCCCAGATCCAAATCATAGCTGGCGTTGAAGTCGATTCCGCTCACATGCTGGAAACCGGATCCGAAGGTACTTCCGTCGCGGAGGAAGTAGACGTTCGAAGCCTGGCTGATACCCACGGTGCTACCGGCATCAAGTAGTGTCGCCGTGACCATCTTTTGGAACGGCGCGCAGGCGGTGGGATTGGCATTGTCCGCCACCGGGCAACCGAGATCGCTCGGGAAGATAAAGGTGAACCGCTGAAGCGGATCGGCAATGTTCTGCGAACTCAGCTGGTTGTTCGCGGTGAGCACATTATTGATTTTGACGCTGTAGTAGGTCGCCTGAAAATCAAAACCGCGCAGGAAATCGATCTGCGGCGCAAGTTCCAGGCCAATGCTGTAGTTCTCGGAAGTCTCGGGTGCGAGCGCCAGACCGCCTTCACGCGTCGCAGCCTGACCGGTGGCCGCATCGGTGTATTCACGCAAGGCGGCATGCGGACCGCCGCCCCACAGCACGCCACCCGGCGTCGAGCCGCAGCCCCACACCCCGGTCGCGACCAGCACTGCCCCGGCACTGCCCGCCGGAGCAGCACCGTTCACGCACTGGACCGTTGCCGTTGTGGCGCCGCCCTGGATGTTGGCCCCGGTATTCTGGTCGCTCAGCACCACGGAATATTCGCCGGCATTGGCGAAGCGGAACGACGTGCCCCACGAACCGCGGACGGTGGCGCCGACCATATCGTCAATCAGCCAGGTAAACGCCAGTTTCGGATTGCTGGTGCCGCCGGCGAGTGCGCCGTTCGGGCTGGAATACTGGTCATGACGCCATGAGGCTTCGAGATCCAGCCGGCGCGCAAACGGGATATTGAAATTGTCGCCGAACACCGGAATGTCGAGCTGGGCAAAACCTGCCCATACGGTGTAGGGCTCCGGATCGTATAATGGAGCGATGGTCGGAGAATTTGGAGTGCCATCCGGCTGCACGCTGCCCGCATTTGCCTGAATGCCGAGCACGTTGTCCGACTCGTAATCGCCGCCAATCGCCGCCTTGATCTGGCCACCGGGGAGGTCAAACAACGGTCCATCGAAACGCGCGCCTTTTTCTTCCAGTTGGTAGATGTCGCCAAGATGACGGGAGGTCTCGATGTACTTGATTGTCGTCGGAGAATTGCACTGAAACCGGGTTGGATCACAGAACACGTTCAGATAGGGAATGCTCGCGGGTTTTGAATTGCCGTTGACAACATTGCCGAGCGCATTGCTGGCGTAATTGCTGTCAACAAAATGCAAATAATACTGGTCGGTTTCATAGCTGCGGGAATCATAGATTTGCCCGGTCCAGCCGAACGGCAGGTTGAGGTTCAAACCAAAGGAATAGCGCGCCGAGATTTCGAACGCATCATTGAAGGTCGGCACGTAAACTCCGAGGTCGGTTGACACCTGCAGGCCCGCCGGAGCACCCGTCGGGTAATAGGGATTGATGGTGGGAACCGACAGCGTTTTGGTCTCGTTAGTGACGCCATTGCTGTAATATGGCGGTTCCAGATTCTCGACCCGACGGTTCGAGTAAAACCCCGTGAAGAAGAGCGAAACACCGGGAAACAGCCGCTGATCAAAGGTGCCGACAAGCGCGTTCTTTTGTTGGGCGGCATCTTCCCAGCCCAATGCCAGGACGTTCGGAAGTTCATTGGTAGTGCCCGCAGTCACGCTCGACCAATTGAATGTCGCCGCGCTGCCCGGAGCGGTGGGACCGAGGCCGTTGTTCAGTGCCGCATTGAAATTGCTGCCGGTGCCGCCGGGGACCGCATAGCAGTTGCTGCAGACTGTGCCGACTCCGGACACGCCGTTGCCATTGCTTACTTTTGGTTTCCCGGTTGACAGCGTCGCCGGTACGGACGCGCCAATCGGGTTTTCGTTGTCGAGTCCCCAGGGAGTGAAATTGAGCGTATATTTTGAGTGCACATTGCCCTTGACCGGCTCGAGGTCATCGTGCTCGTAGGTCAATGTGACATCGCCGCCGTCCCAGGTCCGGCCCCACAGTTGCGATTCCTGGGCGGTGAAGCCGCCGCCATCGGTCGGTTGCGCGAAATGCAACATGGTGATGGCGCCATCATAGCCGCGCTTCAGCACGACATTGATCACACCGGCAATGGCGTCCGATCCATAGGTCGCAGATGCGCCGTCGGCGAGAACATCGATACGATCCAGCGCCAGCGCCGGAATGAAGGATGGATCGACGACACATAAACCATCCGCCTGTGGTGGATAGCGTATGCCATCGACCATCAGCAGGCTGCGTGGACCGGTGGTGTCCAGGCCGCGAATGTTGACGCGGTTGAGGCGTTCCTGCTGGCCGCCATTGATGGTCGCCTGCGGAAGCGTCACGTTGGCGGCCGGGATGGTTTGGAAGAGTTCGCCGATCGTTGCATAGCCCGTCGTGGCAAAGTCCTGAACACCCAGATTGGTCACCGGCACACCCACCGCGGCGGTGCCGTGAATCAGCGATCCCGTCACCAAAACCTGTTCCGGAACCGCTTCAGGGCCAACCTGCGCGGTTTGCGCTTGCGCCGTCATCTGCGCATGCGCACCATATGCCGTGGACAGAGTCAAAATCGACGCCGACCCCATGAGGGTCGCGAGCCGGGACGCAATCGGATTCATTGGTTCCCCCTTTTTGGACGCACTAACTCTGCGTCACGTAAACCGGCAATATCGAGGATTTGAATCGTCTTCGGGTCGATGCGGCGCAGCAGCCTTTCGCGTTCAAATCTTGTGATGGCCCGCGCGGCCGTCTCGCGGGCAATCCCGAGATAATCCGCAACATCGACGCGGGTGATCGGCAAGTGCAAGTGCCCATCGCGGTCATTGTAAAATTCCGGATGGCCTGCGAATTCGAGCAACAACGTAGCCAATCGCTGACTTGTGCTCTGCTGGCCCAGCATCATGATCCGGCGTTGCGCACGGTGCAGGTCATCCGCGACCCGGACAAGCAAATTCAGTTGCAACTGCGGATCGTCCATCATGCGCTGAATCAGGTTGTGCCACGGAAGCCGATATAGACGCACCGCCGAAATCGTCTCGGCGGTATTGGCGTACGTGCCGTTGTCCGGCAGACCGAACAGATCGCCGGGCATCATGAACGCCAGGATCTGACGTTGTCCGTTGTCGGCGTAGCGGAGGATTCGCACGGCACCCTCATCAATCGCGTAGACGAAATGTGCGTCCTCGCCTTCGGCAAAGATTTCAAATCCGCTGTGGTCGTATGCCACGGGCGTCGAGATCTCCTGCCATGGATCCCGCTCCCCGGGCGACAGCAACATTTTATTCGGCGCACCGCTGAAACCCGGTGCGCGGATTTCATCAACCGCGGGTGCCGACTCGAATTCCGGCAAGTTATTTGCCGGTATAGCTGGCTACGATCTCACCAGACGCCAGAACATTGCCCTTCATCGCATTGAAAAGGCCCGGCGACATGTTATCTCCGTTCTGCGTGTACTTGTCGCTCAGCGCGCCACCGGGCTCGAATGAATTGGTAGTCACGAGCAGCCGGGACGAACCACCCGACGGAAGGTCGATCTTGTTGGCAAGCACCGGAGGCTCTTTGTCACCCGCATTTCCCTGGGCAAGTGCAGCGATGGTGACCAATGTGATCGCCACTGCGCTCATCGCACCTGTGCTGACGAATTTGT
Organism: Alphaproteobacteria bacterium; assembly: GCA_028869355.1. Lineage (GTDB taxonomy): Bacteria > Pseudomonadota > Alphaproteobacteria > Micropepsales > Micropepsaceae > CAIYRG01. The sequence continues at coordinate 5,279 of JAGWSK010000158.1, forward strand.
TCATATGGCGCATCGCAAAACTCCTTGTGTTGTCCACGAGCTTCTCTCGTTTTGTAGAGTGAAGCCGACGCGCAACAGGATCGCTGTCGTCAAGGGTGCCCCAGCACTCGCTCGCAAGTTGAAGGCTACATTTTCAGAATGAATCCCGATTGAAACGAACATTAAGTTTCGTTTTTGCGAATCCAACACGACGGAATGGATTGCGGTATCAATCGTGGAATGGCCATCGACAGTCACGACGGCCGTGTAGCATGCTGCAAGATAGTGCCGGCAACGTTGGCAGGTGCACCAAGCGCAGAGCAGAAAAGGATTCATTCATGACCAGACAGGGCGCGGCGATCCTTGGGTTTGCGATGCTGTTCGCATCGCCCGGAATTTCCCAACCATTGGGCAGCGGCCTGAATGGAAGTCCCGACGTGCCGCTCAATCACGTTGGTGGCGTGCCCAATCCGGTTCCTGGCGGTTTGACGCTTGTACCCGGGACCGTCGTCGTACCAGGCGTAAGCGGTGGGGCGAACACCGGAACGATTCCACTCCCCGGGACTATCGGAGCGCCGGGAGTTGGCACAGTGATCCCGTTCACGCCGCCGGGCCCTGGTAGCGGACTGTATCCGCCCACTTACTATCCAGCGATCCCTTCAATTGGGACGGTGCAGAGTACGCTGCCGGCCGTTACGGGAATCCCGGACAGTCCGGCGATGACCGCACCGGCAACGCCCGACAGCGTAAAGAACTGATCCTGGATATGATGAAAGCCAGCCCACCTGTCGCCCCGGCCGGAATCGTCCAGCAGTCCTGTCCAGGCAGCAAACTTGCAGGGCGGAGGTAAACGCCGCAGCGTCCGGCACGCGATGCGCCGTGCAGCTAGACGATCGCTTCCCATCCCGTGTACGCGGCGATCGCCTCGAGGCTGTCGAATGAGCCGGTGCCCTTTTCCGGGATGTAGGTGCCCGCGTCAGTATTCGCGTCTTCGACCGCGTAACCGACGCATGATCCCTTGAAGCCAAGCCGCACGATGAGGCCGAGGTCGCTGGCATTCGGCGTACGCATCCGCGCCAGGTGGCTCGTTCCGACGCAAATGATCACATTCGGCTTGCAGTCCTGGACTTGCTTGATCCAGGAATCATTCGCATCGGTGATGCGCCGGTCGAGCAGGGCGCTCTTGGCCGCCGAATAGACGACGGGATCGTCGGTCGGAAGCTTCTCCATTTCTCCGCCTGAGCTGAGCGTGGCCTTTGTCTCGCAGCCGCGCACGATGATTTTCTGCGCCTTGATGATGCGAACTGCCGCAGCATAAGCCCCGTTCTCGAATGCCTCCTCCTGGCCTTTCGTCGGACCTTCGATAAGGACGGTCGTGACGCCAAGTTCCGGCAAGTCGATTTGGCCGGCCTTTATCGCCGCGGCGAGCGATTTGAGGCTCTTCTCTCCGTGCGTCGAATCACCCAGCGCCAACCACTTTGCCCGATGTGCGGTAAACGCGCCCCTCACTGCGAGAGTGAAGCCCTTGGTCATGATTCGCCCCCCAACCTCAGGCGTGCAATGTTGCCGGTTCCCGGCCGCTGCGACAAGCCGGATCGGGCGGGCCGTTTCTCAAACGGTGAACAATTCCGCCTGCTCCAAAAGAAAATCCCTTGCGTTTCCCGGCAGGAATAGGTATAAGCCTATAGGTAAAT
>JAGWSK010000159.1 GCA_028869355.1 Alphaproteobacteria bacterium
AGCGGATCACAATCTCATCGATCTGTTTCGCCTCTATGGCGCTTCCAACTGGCAGATCCTGTGGCGGCTGAGATTTCCTTCCGCCCTGCCCTACCTGCTGAACGGCATGAAGACCTCGGGTGGGTTAGCCCTGATCGGGACAGTAGTCGCGGAATATGGCGCTGGTTCCGGGACCGCAACCGGGCTGGCATGGCGCATCGTAGAGGCTGGTAATCGTTTGCAAATTGCCCGGATGTTCGCCGCCCTGGCGCTGCTGGCGCTGCTTGGAGTGGTGATCTTTTTCGCGCTCGCCCTGCTGGAATATCTGGTCTTGCGGAACTGGCATGAAAGCGCGGTCGCCAAAGAATAATAATACAGTTTATAACTGTTAATTAAAAAATTGTCCGGTTCCTGGGTGTATTGTCTTGATTTGTACGTTCATGGGTGTGATTTAGTAGCCGGAGTTTGAGCCTGGCTTGCCCGTGAAGGTTATCACCGCAAATGAACTGACCTTTGGGGACGTGGTCTACTGGACCAAAGCCCACGACTGGCAGCCGTCGCTTCAGCAGGCGCAAGTCCTGGACGATGGCGATGCAGATGGTGCCCTGGAACTCGCAGCCGAGTCGGTGAACCGGTGCGAAGTGGTCGCGCCTTATGCCTTTCCCGTGCGCGTGGAACACGGCCGAATCCTTGCGCTCAGCGCACGTGAACAAATTCGGGCGCGCGGCCCGAGTGTTCGCCTGGACGTCGGCAAGCAGGCGGCCTGATGTACCGCTACGATGACTTCGATGCGCGGTTGGTGGGCGAACGGGCGGAACAGTTTCGCTCTCAGGTCTTGCGCCGGCTCGCGGGCGAACTGAGCGAAGACGAGTTCAAGCCGCTGCGGCTGCAGAACGGACTTTATCTTCAGCTTCACTCCTACATGCTCCGCATCGCCGTTCCCTATGGCACGCTGTCGGCGAATCAGATGCGCAAACTGGGAAGCATTTCGCGGCGCTTCTCCAAAGGTTATGGACATTTCACCACCCGCACGAATCTCCAACTGCATTGGACGCGGTTGATCGATGTGCCCGATATTCTCCGCGAGCTCGCCGAGGTCGAAATGCATTGCATGCAGACCAGCGGCAACAATGTGCGCAATGTCACGGCCGATCCTTTTGCGGGAGCGGCGGCGGACGAAATCGAAGATCCGCGCATTCTCTGCGAGATCATCCGGCAATGGTCGACGTTGCATCCGGAATTTTCATTCCTGCCGCGAAAATTCAAAATCTGCGTCATCGCTTCTCCGCATGACCGGGCCGCGCTGTTGAGCCACGACATCGCCGTTCAGGCGGTGCGAAACAGCGACGGGGAAACCGGATACCGCGTATCGGTTGGCGGCGGTTTGGGACGCACGCCGTATCTCGCGCTCGAAGTCGGAAGTTTTGTCCCCAAACGGCATATCCTCGCCTTCATCGAGGCGATTCTGCGCGTCTATAACGAAGCCGGACGGCGCGACAATTTGTGGAAGGCGCGCGTGAAAATTCTCGTGCACCAGCTGGGCATCGATGAAATGCGCCGCCGTGTCGAAGCCGAATTTGCTGAAATCAGGGAATCCGGAATGCTCGAACTCCCGCCGGCGGAGATTGAACGCATTTCGGAATATTTCGCGCCACCGGACTTTGAAGACCTTTCCGGAGAATGCCCGGAGTTCGAGTCAGCAAAGCGCCAATCGAAGCAATTCGCAGCCTGGGTCAAAACCAATGTCCATGACCACAAGGCGCCCGGCTATGCACTCGCGACGATTTCGCTGAAGCCGATCGGACTTACGCCGGGCGACTGCTCATCGCAGCAGATGGAGGGCCTTGCGGACATCATGGAGTCTTTCGGCTTCACCGAAATCCGCGTCACCTACGAACAGAATTTGCTTTTTCCCCATGTGCGGCAGAAGGACTTATTCCGGTTATGGCAGCAGCTCGATGCGCTTGGGCTGGCCACTGCAAATCACGGGCTGGTCACGGATATTATCGCCTGCCCGGGGCTGGACTATTGCGACCTCGCCAATGCACGTTCAATCCCGATCGCGCAGGAGATCGCACGGCGTTTTGCCGATCCCGGGTTGCAGGCCGAACTGGGCGAATTGAAGATCAAGATTTCCGGCTGCATCAATGCCTGCGGGCACCATCATCTTGGGCATATCGGCATATTGGGCGTGGATCGCAAAGGCGTAGAGAACTACCAGATCCTGCTCGGCGGATCGGGTGCCGAAGATGCGACGCTTGCAGAGATCCTCGGCCCGGGGTTTGACAGTGAAGGCATTATTGGTGCGGTCGAAAATGTCATCGAAACGTTCCGGCAGACGCGCAAACCCGGCGAACGTTTTCTCGACACCTACCGCAGGATCGGCGCGGCGCCGTTCAAGGAACGCCTCTATGCTCACTGATCCGGGTTCGGCAACATCACCTGGCAATGTATCGCCGGTTCTGCCGCGCATTTTCCGCAACGGCCGGATTGTCACGGATGATTTTGTTTTCGTTGCCGATGATGCTCATTTGCCTGCCGGCCCTGTGATCGTCACGCAAAAGCGATTTCTCGCTGAAAGGGATCATCTGCTGTCCAGGCCGGCGCCCCTTGGCGTGCGTCTGGAAACCGCCGAATCGCCCGACTTGCTGCGGCCGGATCTGCCGAAACTGAAACTGATTGAACTGCGTGTCGGATATTTCAAGGACGGCCGGGCCTTCTCCTGGGCGAGGGTTTTGCGCACGCGGTTGCATTTCGCCGGCGAAATCCGCGTCTCGGGGCATTTTCTGCTCGATCAAATCGCGTTTTTCCTGAGGGTCGGCGTCGACAGCTTCACGCTTGCCGGCAACTGGTCTCAAACCGAAATCGAGCGGGCTACCGGATTGATCAGCAACGTGTATCAGCCCTCCGCGGATCATCGTCCGACGATCGGGGATTTACGGCGGCGAACCCTGGTCACGGCGACCGCTGCCGAATAAAGCAAACGGCGCCCACGGCGCACGCCCTCTTGAATTCGGCGTCACGAAACCCTTGTAATGTCCGAAGACATTCGGCCGCGCTTTCCCGCGTAAGGATAATCCCATGCAAAGGTCTATCGTCGCCGGTTTGATATCATCGGCTCTGGTACTTGCACCCATCGCGGCCGCCCGGGCCGACACGTCCGTGACCTGCATGTATATGCTGATGCGCGTCTATCACGCGGAACTTGATTATTGTCACGTCGCTTTAACCAAAGACCGGGAAGATCGCTATCAGCGGATGAAGGCCGGAATGGAGAAATTCATTCACACGAACGCCAAGCAGGACCCGAATCTGATTATTTCGGGAATCGAAACCGACAATATCAAACGCGCCCTGGCGGGTTTGAAGTCCTGCCAATCGGATGATTTCAAATACGCGGTTCAGGCGCTGGACGAGGTTACCACGCCCGATCACGAGAAAATGGTTCAAGGAACTTTGGCTTTGCCGCGTGATCCCCAGGTCGGTGACTGCGGCACATAACCGAGGCGCGACGAGCGGCCCGCCTGATGAGGAACAGCGATGAACATCCAGCCCGCGCCCCCGCTCCCGGTTTTGGCTCCGGGCCCGACATTGCCGCATTTTCCATCATTTGCTTCGGCGATTGAGGCGGCACGTCCGGCAAATCCGGTTTACGTACTTCACCCCCGCCGCTTTCGCGGCG
>JAGWSK010000160.1 GCA_028869355.1 Alphaproteobacteria bacterium
AAGCTGCCCTATCGCATTGTTCCGGTGAATATCGGCGCCGGCGATCAGTTCAAGCCGGAATTCCTGCGGATTTCACCCAACAACCGCATCCCCGCGATCATCGATGACCAGCCCGCCGAGGCCGGTCCGCCAGTCAGCGTGTTCGAATCGGGCGCCATCCTGCTTTATCTCGCCGAAAAGACCGGTCGCTTCATTCCGCGCAATCTGCGCGGACGTGTGGAAGTGCTGCAGTGGCTGTTCTGGCAGATGGGCGGGCTGGGGCCGATGGCCGGGCAGAATCATCACTTCTCGGGATATGCGCCGGAGAAATTGCCCTATGCCATCACGCGCTATGTCAATGAGACCAACCGGCTCTATGGCGTGCTCAACAAGCGGCTGGGCGATCGCGAATATGTGGCGGGCGATTACTCGATCGCCGACATGGCGTGCTACCCGTGGATCGTGCCCCATGAGCGGCAAGGGCAGAAGCTCGAAGACTTTCCCAATCTCAAGCGCTGGTTTGAAGCGATCGCAGCGCGCCCGGCGGTGAAGGGGGCTTATGAGCGCGCGAAAAGCATCAATACCCAGCCGACCATGAGCGAGGCTGCAAAAAAGATTCTGTTCGGGCAGACCGCCGCGACAGTGCAGCGGTAAACGGAGAAGCGAGAAACGAGCAGCGAGGAGCGAGGCAGGGAATGTTGAAGCCCGATTAGGGCTTGACCATCTGCAGGGATAGGTGTAGTCCTATTGACATAGTTGAAACCTGCGTCCGCCGCTTCGGCCAGAATACTGCAAAGGACGGAAGCCCTGCCCGGCGGACGGTTAAGCCCGGCATTGCCGCGCGTGGGATTGTTCCGATCCAACGAATTGGTGGCAGTCTGTTGTAGTCTATGGTCCTTGGGCAGTGGTCTGAATTCAAAATTATCAAATGAATTCAGGTCTGTAACAGTGTGGCAGTTGGCGGTGGCGGTTTGAATTCAAAATCACGCAATGAATTCAAGTCTGTAACAGTGTGGCAGTTGAAACGGGGGTTTTTTGGTGGCGCACTCGCCGCCCGGACTTGAACCGAGTCACAGGATGAGGCGGGTGCCGGCGATAAGCAGTGTTCCGGCGAGCGCGTACTGTAACGCGCGATCCGGAATCCGCGGCGCGGCATAGCTGCCGAGGATAATGCCTGGAATTGATCCCGCCAGCAGCGAACCGAGAATTGCCGGATCGACAAGGTCAAAATACCAGTGCCCGATCCCGGCGATGAGTGTCAGCGGCACTGCGTGGGCGATATCCGATCCGACGATGCGGGACACCGGCAGGCGCGGATAAAGCAGCATCAGCGCGGTGACGCCGAGCGCACCCGCGCCAACCGACGAAAGCGACACCAGCACGCCCAGGGCCGCACCGGTTCCAATGGTGAGACCGCGCGTGCGGTGAGGTGCTATTGCGGCGAGCGACTGCCCAAACCGTGTCTCGATCCAGGGCCGGAACAGCAAAACCAGTGCAGTGACACATAGCGCCGGCGCCAACACCCATGTGGTCACGGCTCCTGCGGTCGCGGTGTCGAAGTGAAGCCAGGAAATCAGGAGCAATGTGAGCACAGTCGCAGGAACACTGCCGAGCGCGAGGCGTCCGACGATACGCCATTCGACAGTGTGGCTCGCGCCGTGAACCGCCGTGCCGACGGTCTTCGTGGCGGCAGCGTAGAGTAGATCCGTCCCAACCGCCGTCGCCGGATGGATTCCAAACAGCAGTATCAACAGCGGTGTCATCAGTGACCCGCCGCCGACTCCGGTCAGGCCGACGACAAAGCCGACCGCCAATCCCGACAGCATGAAAGCCGGCTCGATGATCACTTCCACTGCCTCATGGATAAGTACATAAGTCCTTATGTTGTATTTTTGCGAAATCGAATGGGTCAGCACGATTTATCAGTTGAGCTATAGAATAACAATCATATAGTGTAGTCACGAAAAAATAACACCAAGCAGATGTAATTTGTATCCACTGACGCCGCCTTCCCGGAATGCGATACCGATGGGCATGCCTAAGTCCTTGACGCATTTGCAGCGCCTGGAATCCGAAGCGATCCGAATCTTTCGGGAAGTCGCGGCGGAATTTCGCAATCCGGTGCTGCTCTATTCCATAGGCAAGGATTCGTCGGTGCTGCTTCACCTGGCCATGAAGGCGTTTTATCCCGCCAGGCCGCCATTTCCCGTGCTGCACATCGATACAACCTGGAAGTTCCGGGAAATGATTGCGTTCCGCGATGCGACCGCGGAGCGGCTCGGAGTCGAACTTCTCGTGCACATCAATCGCGAGGGTCTCAAACGTGGCATCAATCCGTTCGACTCCGGTTCGAGCCTGCATACCCAGGTCATGAAAACCGAAGCGCTGCGCCAGGCGCTGGACCGGCATCAATTCGATGCCGCGATCGGCGGAGCGCGCCGCGACGAGGAAAAGAGCCGGGCAAAAGAGCGCGTGTTTTCCTTCCGTTCGGCCGGACATGCATGGGATCCGAAAACTCAGCGCCCGGAGCTGTGGAGCATCTACAACACGCGGCTGTCCGGCGACGAATCGATGCGTGTGTTTCCGTTGTCCAACTGGACCGAGCTGGATGTGTGGCAATACATCCAGCAGGAGAACATCCCTGTCGTGCCGCTCTATTTTGCCAGCGAGCGGCCGGTGGTGCGTCGCGCAGGTTCGTGGATCATGGTGGATGACGACCGGATGCGGCTGCAACCCGGGGAGCAGGCGGAGATGCGCCTCGTTCGCTTTCGCACATTGGGCTGTTATCCGCTGACCGGCGCGATTGAATCCACCGCTGCCAATGTGCCGGAAATCATCGAAGAGCTGCTGTCGGCGGCCAGCTCGGAACGTCAGGGGCGCGCCATCGATCACGACGAGAGCACTTCGATGGAAAAGAAAAAGCGCGAAGGGTATTTCTAATGAGAAGCGAGAAAATAGAAGCGAGAAACGAGAGAGGGCAGCCTGTGTCTGGCTTCTCGCTTCTCGCTTCTCGCTCCTCGCTCCTGCGCGTCTTGGCCTGCGGCAGCGTCGACGACGGAAAGTCGACCCTGATCGGACGCCTGGTGTATGAAACCGGTGCGGTGTTCGACGATCAGCTTGCGGCGCTGAAGCGCGATTCGCGCAAATACGGCACGACCGGCGAAGACATCGATTTCGCCCTTCTGCTCGACGGACTTGAAGCTGAACGCGAGCAGGGCATTACCATTGATGTTGCCTATCGTTATTTCGCGACCGCGCGGCGCAAATTCATTATCGCCGACGCCCCGGGCCATGAAGAATACACCCGCAACATGGCGACGGGCGCATCCAATTCCGATGCCGCCGTCATTCTTGCCGATGCGCGCAAGGGCGTGCTGCCCCAGACCCGGCGGCACGCCCATATCGCTTCGCTGCTCGGCATTCGCCACGTGATTCTTGCTGTCAACAAAATGGATCTTGCCGGTTATTCGCAATCGGTGTTTTCAGACATCGCCGGCGAATTCGGTCAGTTCACGGAAAAGCTGTCTTTCGCGGGTGTGACTGCCATACCGGTCTCGGCCCGGCGTGGTGAAAATGTCGTGCGGCGAAGTGAGCAGATGGCCTGGTACACGGGCCCGGTTCTGCTGGAACATCTGGAAACCCTCGATGTTGATGCGGACGTCACCCGCATGCCGTTGCGCTTTGCGGTGCAGTGGGTGAACCGGCCCAATGGCGATTTCCGCGGTTTCGCGGGCACGGTTCTTTCCGGCGTGGTCTCAGAAGGCCAGGAAATCGTGGTTGCCGCATCCGGATCGCATTCGCGCGTCCGGCGCATCGTGACGCATGACGGCGACCTGAAGGAGGCGATTACCGGGCAGGCGGTGACGCTGGTGCTTGCCGATGAGATCGGCATATCGCGCGGCGATGTTCTCACCTCGCCCCAGGCGCGCTGTGAAACGGCGGATCAGTTTGCTGCGCATGTCATCTGGTTTGCGCGCGACGAGATGTATCCGCACCGCGAATATCTGCTCAAATTCGGCAATCAGACAGTGCCGGGGCGGATCACCGCGCTGAAACACAAACTTGACGTCAACACGCTGGAGCATGTGGCAGCGCGTTCGCTGCATTTGAACGAGATCGGCCTGTGCAATGTCGCGACGCGTTCTGCGGTGGCATTCGATTCTTATGATGAAAACCGCGAAACCGGTGCGTTCATCATTATCGACCGTCAGAGCAATGCCACGCTCGGCGCCGGAATGATCGCGTTTGCCCTGCGCCGTGCCGCCAATGTCCACTGGCAGGCGCTGGAGGTGAATGCAGAAGCGCGGGCGCGGGTGAACGCCCAAACGCCATGCGCGCTGTGGTTCACCGGTCTTTCCGGCGCCGGCAAATCGACCATCGCCAACCTGGTGGAAAAGCGGCTGTTCGCCGATGGGCGGCGCAGCTATCTGCTCGACGGCGACAATGTCCGGCATGGGCTCAATCGCGACCTCGGATTCACCGCGACCGACCGCATCGAGAATATTCGGCGCGTGGCAGAGGTTTCGCGTCTGTTTGTTGATGCGGGACTGATCACACTGGTGTCGTTCATCTCGCCATTTGCGGCGGAACGGCAGATGGCGCGCGAATTGTTCCAGCCAGGCCAATTCCACGAGATCTTCGTCGATACGCCGCTGGATGTCTGCAAGGAGCGTGACCCGAAAGGGCTCTATGCGCGCGCCGCCGGCGGCAATCTCAAGAACTTCACCGGCATCGACAGTCCCTATGAAGCGCCGTTGAATCCGGAACTGACGCTGGCGACGGCGAATGCGACGCCGGAAGAATTGGCCGATCGCGTGATCACCTATCTCAAATCGCGGCGGTTGATCCCGTGAACCTGGCGCTCCTGAAATCGAATTCTGCAAGCGCGGCGGCGATCACGGCGCGCGAGCGTTTGTCGCGGATGCGGACCGAGACTGCGAAGGCCGACAGCAGAGAGCTGCTGGAATTTGCCATCCGCCGGGAATTCCCGGGCAGGATTGCCGTGATCTCGTCCTTTGCTGCCGAGTCGGTGGTGCTGCTGCATCAGGTGGCGGAGATCGATCCGGAAACGCCGGTGCTGTTTCTGAACACTGGAAAACTTTTTGGCGAGACGCTGCGCTACCGCGACCGGCTGCAGGAGGCGCTTGGCCTGACGGACATTCGCTGCATCGGCCCGCATCCGGCGGACCGGGACAAATTCGACCCGAAAGGTGATCTTTGGAATCGCGATCCCGATGCGTGCTGCAATTTCCGCAAGACCGTCCCGCTGAAGAAGGCACTTGCGGGATTCGAGGCGATTTTAACCGGGCGAAAAAAATTCCAGACCGAAGAGCGCGCCGCCATGCAACCCATCGAACTGTTGGACGGCCGCTTCCGGTTCAATCCGCTGGCCAACTGGAATCTGGCGGAGTTGCAAGACTACATCGCCGGCCATCGCCTGCCTGCGCATCCGCTCGCAGAAGATGGATTTTTGTCGATCGGCTGCATGCCCTGTACGCGCCGTCTCAACCCCGGCGAAAATTACCGCGATGGCCGCTGGGCCGGTTATGACAAACGCGAATGCGGCATTCATTTCGGCATGGATGGCGAAGGCATTTAATCGATGCGACCTGAAACTGACGCTGGGCGGCGGTTATCAGTTCGCGGTTGCGCCGGATTACCGGCCAAAACCCCTGACGCCTGCCTGGCAGAATGCGTGGTTGTTCACGTCGCGCGTCAATTTTTGACGGCTATCTCAGCCAGTCGCGCAGCAGACCGGTAACTTCAGCCGGCGCTTCCACCGTCGCCATATGCGCGCAGTTGTCGATGACCCCGAGTTTTGCATCCGGAATTGCGGCGGCAATCTCCTGGTGTGGGGCCACCGGGCTCCACAAATCATCGCGGCCGCAGGCAACGAGCGTTGGGCACGCGATCTGCGGCAGGGTGGGACGATAATCCGGGCGATTCAGCAGTGCCTGCACCTGCCGGACATAGATCTCCGGCGTGGCGCGGCAGATCATGGCGGTCAGCGCGGACATGAAATCCGGCTGATTCAATCGGGACGGATGTACAATCATTGGCAGCCAGCGCGCGGTCAGTGCCGGCATTCCTTCCGTTCGCGCCAGTTCGATCAGTTCGCGGCGCTTTTCCGGTTCGTCCGGCGTTGCCGGAGTTGCGGTGGTGTCGAACAGCGCCAGCCTTTCGACGCGTTCCGGTGCGGTGCGCATGATCTCGAGAGCGACACGGCCGCCCATGGAATGTCCGGCCAGTGCGAAACGCGATGGCGCGGCCTTCAGCACCTCTCGCGCCATCCCGCCAAGTGAATCATGGCCATAAAAATGGAGCCAGGCTGCGACCTCGAATTCACCGCGGAGCGCGTCTTTCTGTGGCGTCCAAACCGTGGCATCGCACAACAATCCCGGCAGCAGAATCAGCGGCGCTGTCATACGGCGGGGACGATGGGAATCAGCCTTCCGCCCAGACGCACGGGTTCGGCCCTGAGCGCGAGGCCGGTCGTGCGGTCGGTTTCAATAAACACGGCGCACATGGTCGCGGGGCCGGTGGCCGGTGTCATGCGGCCGGTTGGCATCTTTTTCGTGAAGCGCTGCAGCGGTTCGAACTTGTCCATGCCGATCACCGAATCGTAATCGGCGCAGGCACCTGCATCGGTCTGGTATCCGGTGCCATGCGGCAGGATTTGCGTATCGGCGGTGGGGACATGGCTGTGCGTGCCGATGACGCAGGATGCACGCCCGTCGCAAAACTGGCCCATGGCCATTTTTTCCGACGTGGCTTCCGCATGCATATCAACGACGATTGCATCCGCGGCGTCACGCAGCGCGCAGGCGGAAAGCTCCGCCTCGACTGCGGCAAATGGATCGTCCAGCGGATCCATATAGATGCGGCCCATGACGTTGATCACCAGAACCCGGTGCCCGTTGCGGGTGTGGTAGAGACTTGCGCCCCGGCCAGGTGTGCCGCGCGGATAATTCTGAGGACGGAGAATCCGGTCTTCCTGGTCGATGAATGACAGGATTTCGCGCTGATCGAGCCAGTGATTACCGCTTGTCAGCACGTCAATTCCGGCGCCGAACAGCTCATTGGCGACATTGCGGGTGATGCCAAAGCCGCCGGCGGCGTTTTCGCCGTTCGCGACCACGAAATCGAGGGCGAGTTTTTCCCGCAAACCCGGCAGTTCGCGGGCGACTGCTTCGCGCCCGGGGCGGCCGATGATGTCGCCGATGAACAAGAGTCGCATCAGGTGATCCTGCGCACGCCGTTTTCAGTAACGATCCAGTCGAGCTTTTCGTCATGGGCGAGATGCGGCAGCTCGGGAAACTCCTGGACGGCGAAAGCAAAACCGGCGGCGGTGACGGATTTTGCCGCCCGCAAGCCGCGAATGGTGCGATCATAATAACCGGCGCCATATCCCACCCTGTAGCCCGCGCGATCAAATGCGAGCATCGGTACGATCAGAACATCGGGATTGAGCTTCGGCCAGTCGCGCGATGGTTCGGAGAGGCCGAAACCGCCGCGGACAAGCTTTGCGCCAGTCTCCCACAAATGGAAATCCAGCGGCTGATTACGCCCTGCCACACGCGGCATGACAATGTGATGGCCGCGCCGGCGCAACTCGCTTTCCAGAACCTGCGGATCGGCTTCATCGCCAATCGCCCAATAGCTTGACACGACCGCATTTTGCGGAACTGGAACCTGCGCCAGAAACTGCTGCGCCAGAGCCAGCGACAAATCCGCGATTTGAGACTTCAGCGCGGCGCGGCGATCCGCCGCTTCTTTGCGGATGACTTCCTTGGACGGGACAACGGACATCCGGGGGTGTTTAGAAGAAAACGGGCGGGACCGCTATCGCCGTTGGATATTGGATCCTCACGGGCCTGCAAGCGCAGGTGGGCGCCATATGTCCGGGACCACGATCCCGGTCAGGGACAGCTCCCAGTGAGTACCATTAAGGCCCCTGGGCATCGCATTCCTGACGCG
>JAGWSK010000161.1 GCA_028869355.1 Alphaproteobacteria bacterium
CCGGTCACCAATCCCTGGCGCGCGCGGGGCCGGAATGACGATCTCGTGCCCGGCGGCTCGTCGGGCGGATCGGCTGCGGCGGTTGCAGCGCGTCTTGCGTTGGCCGCCACCGGCACGGATACCGGTGGATCCATTCGTCAACCCGCCGCCGTCACCGGCATTGTCGGATTGAAGCCGACCTATGGGCGGTGCTCGCGCTGGGGAATTGTCGCCTTTGCCTCATCGCTCGATCAGGCTGGGCCGATGACCCGCACGGTACGCGATGCTGCGATCATGCTCGGCGCCATGGCGAGCGTCGACCCGTTGGATTCGACCAGCGTCGACACGCCGGTTCCGGATTACGAAGCCGGTCTCGAATCCGGGGTGAAGGGTTTGCGCGTCGGAATTCCGAAGGAATACCGCGTCAGCGGCGCGTCACCCGAAATCGACGAGTTGTGGCAGAGGGGCGCCGGGTGGCTGAAAGATCAAGGCGCCGAATTGCGCGAAGTCAGCCTGCCGCACACCAAATATGCGCTGCCCGCCTATTACATCGTCGCGCCGGCCGAGGCATCATCCAATCTGGCGCGCTATGACGGAATGCGCTTCGGTTACCGCGCCAAAGGCACCGATGATCTCATCGAACTTTATGAGAAGACCCGGGCCGAAGGCTTTGGCCGCGAAGTCAAGCGGCGCATCATGATCGGCACCTATGTGCTCTCCGCCGGCTATTATGACGCCTATTACCTGCGGGCGCAGAAAGTCCGCACCCTGATTGCGCGCGATTTCACCCGTGCATTCGAGCAATGCGACGTGCTGCTCACGCCGGCAAGCCCGTGCGCGGCCTTCGGCCATGGCGAGAAAACCGCCGATCCGGTCGCGATGTATCTCAACGATGTGTTCACCGTGACCGTCAATCTCGCCGGCCTGCCGGGCATCTCGGTGCCAGCGGGACTGTCGCATGACGGATTGCCACTCGGGCTCCAGGTGATCGGCCGCGCCTTTGATGAAGCCACGGTGCTGCGGGTGGGCCGCGCGATCGAGCGCGCCGCTGCGTTCAGCGCGGCACCCGATGCGTGGTGGAGAATAGTATGAGCGATGGCCGTGCAAAACTGATCGAGGGCAGCACCGGTCCGTGGGAGATCGTCATCGGAATGGAGGTGCATGCGCAGGTCGCCTCGAAGGCCAAACTGTTCTCCGGCGCACCCACCGAATTCGGCGCGGCACCCAATGCGCAGGTCAGCTTCGTCGATGCCGCATTTCCCGGCATGCTGCCGGTGATCAACCGCTTCTGCGTCGAACAGGCGGTGCGGACCGGATTGGGCCTGAAGGCAAAGATCAACCTCTCCTCCGTGTTCGACCGCAAAAATTATTTCTACCCCGATCTCCCGGCCGGCTATCAGATTTCGCAGTACAAGGATCCGGTTGTCGGCGAGGGTCATGTCGATCTCGACATGCCGGACGGCGAAGTGGTGCATGTCGGCATCGAGCGGCTGCATCTGGAACAGGACGCCGGCAAAAGCCTGCACGACCAGAATCCGGATTACACCTATGTCGATCTCAATCGGGCCGGCGTGGCCCTGATGGAAATCGTCAGCCGCCCCGATATGCGCTCATCGGCCGAGGCATCGGCATTCCTGGCCAAATTGCGCGCGATCCTGCGTTATCTCGGCACCTGCGACGGCAATATGGAACAGGGATCGATGCGCGCCGACGTGAATGTATCCGTGCGCCGGCCCGGAGACAAACTCGGCACCCGCTGTGAAATCAAGAATGTCAATTCGATGCGCTTTGTCGCGCAGGCGGTCGAGTATGAGGCGCGGCGGCAGGTTGATCTCATCGAAGGCGGCGGCACCGTGCGCCAGGAAACCAGCCTGTTCGATTCGAAGACGGGCGAAACGCGCTCCATGCGCTCCAAGGAGGACTCGCCGGATTATCGCTACTTCCCCGATCCCGATCTGCTGCCGCTTGAGTTCGACCAGGCTTTTGTCGATGACATTGCGCGCAGCTTGCCCGAACTCCCCGATCAGAAGAAGACGCGATATGTGGCCGCGGGATTGTCGCCATACGACGCATCGGTACTGGTCGGCGAACGCGAGGCCGCGGATTACTTCGAGGAAATGCTTGCGCATGGCGCCGACGCAAAGGCGGCCGCCAACTGGCTCAACAACGAATACTTCGGACGGCTGAACAAAGTGGGACTGACGGTTGCGTCCGGGCCGGTGTCGGCCAAGGCCAATGCCGAAATCATTGCCATGGTCTCGGCCGGCGTGATCTCGGGCAAGATCGCCAAGGATGTGCTCGACATCGAATGGAACGAGCGAACCGGTTCGCCGAAACAGATCGTGGAATCGCGCGGGTTGAAACAGATGACCGACGACAGTGCGATCGAAGCCGCAGTCGAGGCGGTGCTCGCGGCCAATCCGGCACGTGTTGAGGACGTCAAATCGAAGCCGAAGGCGGCTGCCTGGTTTGTCGGTCAGGTGATGAAAATGACATCCGGCAAGGCGAATCCGCAAAAGGTGAACGCGATGTTAAGGCGC
>JAGWSK010000162.1 GCA_028869355.1 Alphaproteobacteria bacterium
GCATCACCGGCGAGCCCGGAATCAGGCCGCCCTCCAGGTTCCAGCCTTCGGCGGAACTGACACGCGCTTCATACCACGACAGCGGACCGGCAAAAGGGCCTTGCGGATTGATCAGCAGCCTCGTCGCGCCGTCTGCCGAACGCGCCGGCGCCAAGGCGGCGGCGAGCGAACGCAGCTGTGTCATATCGCCAGCGATCTTTGCCGGGGTTCCGGCAATCAGCGCTTTGACCTGATTGTCCAGCCCATAAAGGAGCGGCAACCGCAACATGAACAGGGCGACAACGTCCTGCGGCCGCGCCGGCGCAAATCCTGCCAATACCTCACCGCGGTGTTGTGCGGCGTAAAGGTTGAGGCCAGCGACATAGCCGTCGAGCAGCGCTTTCGTGTCGGGCGAGATATCTGTCTGGTAATGCTGATTGATCGCATCCCAAATGCCGAGAATCTGCACCAGGTAGTCATCTTCGGTCGCGGTCCGGCCCTCGACCGCGGCGAGCTTTCCGCGTGCAGCCAGCAATGCCCGCTGGATGGTGGCGAAATCATCTTCCGCATGCGCATAGGCGAGACCGAAGGCGGCATCGGCGTTCCGGCGCGCGAAAATGTGCGGCACGCCAAAGCGGTCGCGGATGATGGTGGCATCATAGCGCGCGGCGGCGGCGAGTGCGGGCCTGGTATCGAACCAGCTCAGCCGGTCTTCATTGGCGGAAAAGAAACTGAAGAACGCGACACTTGCGAGTACAAGGAAGATTGCGGTCAAGCGCAGGATCATTCCGGGCATATACTCGCAAAGATGGAAATGAACAGATAAATCCGCCGTTGCGGTTTGTCATCCCACCTGAGCGTGCCGTGCTCGCGGGAAATTGAGATTGTCGCGCGGCCGGCTGACGGCGGATAATCATGATTTGCAGCGCCTTCCTGCAGCGAAGTGGTTACATTTGCCGCCTGTGCGCTTAGGATGCGCGGCAAAGTCAGGTGGGTTGGGACGGACATGACTCCCAAAAAACAGCGACGATTGGCCTTTGCCATTACGCTTCTGCTGGCCGGCGGCGGCGCAGCGGCGCTGGCGGTGTACGCTCTTCAGGACAATGTCCTGTTCTTTTACAGCCCCAGCGACATTGCGGCGCACCCGGAAAAGGTGCCGGCTGGCCGCGCCTTCCGGATCGGCGGATTGGTCGAGAAGGGAAGCGTCAAGCGCGACCGCGGCCTGGAAATCCAGTTCGTCGTCACCGACGGCAAGAATGCGGTTCCGGTGCGGTATTCCGGCGTCTTGCCGGATCTGTTTCGCGAAGGCCAGGGCGTCGTCGCTCTCGGCGCGAGAGGCAGCGATGGCGTGTTCACAGCCAGCGAAGTCCTGGCCAAACATGATGAAAGATATATGCCACCGGAGGTGGTGGATGCGCTGAAGCGTTCCGGCCACTGGCAGGAAGGCCATGGAAGCGCGGGTGCGTCGTGACCGGCGAACTCGGCCAACTCGCTCTTTGCCTCGCGCTTGCACTTTCAGTGGTTCAGGCGTTCTCGGGATTGTTCGGCGCTACGCGTGGCGACGTCCGCGTCATGGCCATGGGGAGAGGCGCCGCGCTCGGCAGCTTCGTCTTCATTGCGCTCGCCTTTTTCACCCTGATGTTCGCCTATGTCACATCCGATTTCTCGGTCATGGCGGTGGCGGAAAACTCGCACACGGCAAAACCGCTGATCTACAAAATCACCGGCGTGTGGGGGAATCACGAAGGTTCGATGGTCCTGTGGATGCTCATTTTGGGCATCTATTCGGCGGCCATCGCAATGTCGCAGCCCGAGGGATCGGATGCCAATGCCCGCCTCGGGTCGCGCGCGCTCGGGGTTCAGGCGCTGATTGCGATTGCATTTCTCGTCTTCATTCTGCTCACTTCGGACCCCTTTTTGCGGTTGTATCCGCAGCCATTCGAGGGCAACGGGCTGAACCCGCTGCTTCAGGATCCTGGTCTCGCGTTCCACCCGCCGCTGCTTTACCTCGGCTATGTCGGTCTGTCGGCATCCTTTTCCTTTGCTGCCGCGGCACTGCTGGACAGCCGGAATGATGCCGCCTGGGTGCGCCGCGCACGCCCATTTGCCATTGCCGCGTGGACGGCACTGACGCTGGGAATCGCCGGCGGTTCCTGGTGGGCCTATTATACTCTCGGGTGGGGCGGGTTCTGGTTTTGGGATCCGGTCGAGAATGCGTCTTTGATGCCGTGGCTGATTGCCACCGCATTGATTCATTCCATGATGGCGAGCGAACGCACCGGTGCATTCAAAAGCTGGACGCTTCTGCTCGCAATCGCAGGTTTCTCCTTCAGCCTGATCGGCACATTCCTGGTGCGTTCGGGTGTACTGAATTCGGTTCATGCCTTTGCCAATGATCCGCGTCGCGGGCTGTTCATCCTGATGATCCTGTTCGTGGCCATTACTTCGCCACTGGTTCTGTTCGCGTGGCGTGCGCCAAAGCTTCCGCCCGGTGCGGCATTCGATATTGTCAGCCGCGAGACCGGAATTCTGCTGAACAACCTTCTGCTCACCGCGGCCGCAGCGACGATCTTGATTGGCACGCTTTACCCGCTGGTCCTGGATGCGGCGGAAGGGATCAAAATCTCGGTTGGTCCGCCTTACTTCACCGCCACGGTGATTCCGATGATGGCGCTGCTCGCCGTCGCGATGCCGTTCGGTCCGATATTTCTGTGGCGGCGCAGTCATTTCAAACCGGCTGTCTGGTCGCTGCGGTTTGCGATTGCGGCCGGGGTGGTGGCACTCTGCGTTGCCCTCGCCGTCGCACGTCCAATGTCCTTGCTTGGTATGTGCGCCGTCGGACTCGGGATTTGGCTGATTGCAGGTTCGGCCACCGATATCGCCCGCCGCGCGGGCGATTGGCGCCGCGTACGGCTTCTGCCCGCGACTGCCTTTACCTCAGCATTGGCGCATGCCGGGCTTGGCGTGGTGGCGCTCGGCGTTGCCGGCACCAGTGTGTGGAAGAGCGAAGCGATCCAGGTGGTCGCGCCGCATCAAACCATGCAGATCGGCGGCTATACCTTAAGGCTGGAAAACACCGAGCGAGCCCAGGGACCGAATTATTTGGCCGACCGGGCCGAATTTACGGTCTTTTCCGGCGGGCAAAAGATTGCCGTTCTGCACCCGGAAAAGCGCAGCTATCCGGTGGAACAAACCGCAACATCTGAATCCTCAATTCGAACCACCGGCGTTTCCGATTTGTATGTCGTTCTCGGGGATCCTCAGCAAGGGGGCGGCTGGGTGGTGCGTGCTTATTACAATCCGATGGCGCCATTCATATGGCTGGGCGGTGTCATCATGGCTCTCGCCGGCTTCACCGCTTTGGGGGCACGGCTCGGGGCTGCGCTGCGCTCGCGGCGCCAATCGCCAAATCTTGTTTCCGAGCCTGCTGAATGACGAGAGGCTTTGCCTTGGTACTTCAGTGTACGGTGGTCGTCACCGCGGGTTTTTTCCTCGCGCTCGGCAGCAGTCTGCCCGCCCGCGCGGCTGGCGCGCAACCGGACGAAAGCACCTATGTGGCGCCGCTGGCCAATCCGGTTCTCGAAGCGCGCGCCAAGGCTCTGCAAAAGGAATTGCGCTGTCTCGTCTGCCAGGGGCAATCCATCGACGAATCCAATGCACCTTTGGCAGCGGATTTGCGCCGTTTGATTCGTCAACAAATGCAAGCCGGCCAATCGGATCAACAGATCAAGGATTTTCTGGTCGCCCGCTATGGCGCCTTTGTATTGATGCGGCCACCAGTCAGGCAGGACACTCTTTTTCTCTGGTTCGGTCCGATGCTGTTGGTGTTCACCGGATTGGGCGTGATCGGCGTTATTATCGCACGGTCCCGCCAACGCCTCGGCACGGGCGACGACCTGACCATAGAATCGCTATAACGTTACTTCCTTTTAATCTTTGTGCCATGTAGCAGAAAGAGTTGCGTTTTAAATTGGCAACTGAACCAGGGCGCCGCCTAACAAACAACCATGGGAAATCCAATGAGCGAAAACCTCGACTCCAAACCTGAATCCGCACGCAAGCGCAACACCCGCCTGGCCGCTGCAGCTATCGCTGTGGCCGCGCTGTCATTCAGCGCCGGAGGCTATGTGTTCAGCCACAACGCGTTGTCTGGCGACAACGCCACGTCATCGCAAGCCTATTCGGTGGTGCGCCTCCCGGAACAGGGTTTTCGCGAAGTCGCGGCGGTGACGAAACCGGTTGCCAATCCGGCGCCCCGATTCATGGAGCAAGGTTCGCCATTCAGTTTTGCCGATCTGGTCGAGCATGTCAGCCCCGCCGTTGTGACGGTGGTGGTGGATCGCGAAAGTGCCGAACGCGGCGGTCCCGGGGGCGGCAACCTCGATGATATTCCCGCGCCGTTCCGCGATTTTTTCCGGCAGTTTGGCCAGGGGCAAGGCCAGGGTGGACAAGGCGGGCAAGGCGGCGGCCGTAATCGTCCGCAGACCTTCAAGTCGGAAGCGATGGGATCCGGCTTCATCATTGATCCCAGCGGCTACATCGTGACGAATAACCACGTCATCGAGGACGGCAAGAAAATCACCGTCAAGATGCCCGGTACCAACGGACGGGAGTTTCAGGCCCATCTGATCGGGACAGACAAGGATACCGACATCGCACTGCTGAAGGTGGACGGCGTCGCCGATCTGCCGACAGTGTCATTTGGCGACGACCACCGCCTGCGCGTGGGTGACTGGGTGGTTGCGGTCGGCAACCCCTTCGGACTGGGCGGCACAGTCACGGCCGGCATTGTTTCGTCGATCGGCCGTGATATCGGCAGTGGTCCGTATACGGACTACCTTCAGATCGATGCTCCGATCAATCAGGGCAATTCCGGCGGTCCGACTTTCGACCTGTCGGGCCGGGTTGTCGGCATGAACACCGCGATCTTCTCGCCCTCAGGTGGCTCGGTGGGCATCGGCTTTGCAATTCCCGCCTCAACGGTGAAGTCGATCGTCGATCAGCTCCGTGAACACGGCAATGTCGCCCGCGGCTGGCTTGGTGTTCAGATTCAAAGCCTCACGCCCGACATGGCAGCCAGCCTTGGCGTCAAGAGCGCGAAGGGTGCGATTGTCGCCAGCGTTGTCGATGATAGTCCGGCATCAAAGGCCGGCTTTAAGCAGGGCGACGTCGTGCTCTCGCTGAACGGCAGCGACGTTGATGACAACAAGGATCTGACCCGCAAGGTTGCGGGGCTGCGCGTCGGAGACAAGGCCCAGTTCGGCATTCTGCGCGAGGGCCAAAAATACACTCTCACGGCTCTGATCGCGAAGCGCGATGATGAGCAGCTCGCAAGTGCCGACCGGCCGACGCAGGAACGCGGCAACCGGGTCGCGCCCCGCGACGCCAGCACCACAGTGTTGGGGTTGGGTTTGTCGTCTCTCACCGACCAGGCGCGTGAGCAATACAATATCGACGACAAGACCCGCGGGGTTGTCGTCTCGTCGGTCGATCCCAACAGTGAAGCGGCCGACAAGGGATTCCGTCCCGGCGATGTGATCGTTGGAATCGGCAACCGCAATGTCCGCACACCGACCGATGTCCAGCAGGGAATCGATGAGGCGAGGAAGGCCGGACGCGAGACCGTCTTGCTCCTGGTCGCAGGCGATCAGGGACAACACTACGTGGCGCTGAAGGTGGCCAAAGGCTGATTGAAGTCCGCCGCTCGGCTAAAGGGCGGCGGACTTCCGACTACCGGCGGCGGTGTTCAGACCCTCCCCGTGCCGCCGCGGGGTGGTCCTTAAGCCTCCCGGGTGCCGGCAGGGCATGTCAGTCAGGAGTTGATGGCTTATGCGCGTTCTGGTGGTCGAAGACGATCTTGAGGCGCAGCGTTACCTCGTCAAAGGCTTGAAAGAAGCCGGTCACGTCGTTGATGAGGCCGCCGACGGTGAGACGGGGCTGACGCTCGCGTTGTCGCGGCCTTACGATGTCGCCATTATCGACCGGATGCTGCCGCGGCTGGACGGCCTGAAACTGGTTGAGACGCTCCGGCAGGAGCGCAACACCACGCCGGTCCTGTTCCTGAGCGCGCTCTCCGATGTGGATGACCGCATCAAGGGATTGCGCGCCGGAGGAGATGATTATCTCACCAAACCCTATGCTTTCGCGGAGTTGCTGGCGCGGCTGGATGCGCTGGTCCGCCGTCGCGATCCCGGCTCAATCAAAACCAGGGTCGCGGTTGGCGATCTCGAACTTGACCTCCTGTCCCGTACGGCGCGCCGCAACGGCTCGGCGATCGAACTGCAGCCGCGCGAATTCCGCCTTCTGGAATATCTGATGCGCCATGCCGGACAAATCGTCACGCGCACGATGTTGCTGGAGAATGTCTGGGAATACCATTTCGATCCGCAGACCAACGTGATCGATGTGCATATCTCGCGCCTGCGCGCCAAAATCGACAAGGGGTTCGAGGCGCCGTTGCTGCACACCGTTCGCGGCGCGGGCTACATGATCCGTGCGCACGCATAAGATTCTCCGCACCCAGGCGTTTCGTATCGTCGCGATTTACCTCGCGATATTCGCTCTGTCGGCGTTTGCCCTGGTCGGCTTTGTCTACTGGAACACAGCGCGCGTTCTCGACCGCGAAACCGATGCGACAATTCAGGCAGAGGTGACCGGTCTCGTCGAACAGTATCAGCGGCTGCCGTTTTATACCTTCACCGATGTGATCATCGGCCGATCTGTCCGCGGCGATGAAGGACTCTACCTGCTCGCCAACAACAATCACCGGGTGATCGCAGGCAATCTCGACTCGTGGCCGCAAATCAGCCCCGCCGAAAATGGGCTGGTCGAGTTTTCCTATCAGCGCCGGATCGGGGCAACGACACAGCTGCGCAGGGCACGCGGCCAGGTGTTCATGCTGGCGCAGGGCTTTTACCTGCTGGTTGCGCGCGATGTCGACGAGCGGCGCCAGCTCGAATCGGTATTCCAGACCGCGCTTCTTTGGGGCACGGGCCTCATGATCCTGATCGGCCTCGCGGGCGGATTTCTCATCAGCCGGCGCGTCCTTGCCAGGTTGGACGTCATCAACCGCACCAGCGGCCAGATCATTCGAGGCGACCTGTCGCAGCGTGTTCCGGAGGGTCACCGCGGCGATGAATTTGACGATCTCGCCCACAACCTCAACCGCATGCTTGATCGTATCGAGAGGCTGCTTCGCGGAATTCGCGAGGTTTCGGACAATGTCGCGCACGATCTGCGCTCGCCGCTCAACCGCCTGCGCAATCGCCTTGAACTTGCCGCCATGCGCCAACCGCCCGATTCCGAAACCGGACGGGATATAGATGCCGCGGTTCAGGAAACCGACCGGCTCATCGGCACTTTCAATTCGCTTCTGCTGATCGCCGAGGCGGAAGCGGGCAGCGTACGTGAGACCATGCACGAGATCAGCCTTACCGATGTTATCGAAGGTGTGGGCGAGCTTTATTGTCCGTTGGCTGAGGAAAGAGGACAGCATTTTTCCGTGACGATTTCACCGGGCGGCGCAGTGATTCGCGGCAACCGCAATCTCATTTCGCAGGCGCTCGCCAATCTGGTCGATAACGCGATCAAGTATACGCCGGCCGGTGGAAATGTTTCGGTTGCGCTCGAAAACTCCGGCGGGCAGGCCGTTCTGACGGTGAAAGATGACGGACCCGGAATACCGGCGGCGGATCGAGAACGGGTCATACAACGGTTCGTCCGTCTGGAGTCCAGCCGCAATTCGCCGGGCACGGGTCTGGGATTGAGTCTCGTGGCGGCCGTTGCGAGCCTTCATGAAGGCAGACTGAGTTTCGGTGACAATCATCCCGGCCTGTGGGCGACGCTGTCATTCCGCAGGGTTGGCGATGAACCGCGCATGGCCAGAGTTTCGACGCAGGAATTGCTGCCGCAACCCGAACCGGTCGGTTAAGCAAGCTTGCCATTCGGTCCGCAACCCGCGCTTCCGCCCATCTTCGATCCGGCGCGCGCCATGCGCACGCTGGACGCGCTGCAAGCTCTCGCGCCGCAACTGGCGTGTCGCCAGGCCTGCCGGTCCGTCCTTGCCGCGGCAGCGGGCAACAGTCCCTTTCTCGCGCGATCGATTCTCAAGGAAACGGAATTTCTCGAACGCCTGTTTGATGGCGGTCCGGATCGCGAACTCGAATGCCAGTTGCGGGAAGCGCTGTCGGCGGGCGATCAGAAAAATTTCGCTGCGGCCCAGGCCGGTTTGCGCATCGCCAAACGGCGCGCCGCGCTCGCGATCGCACTCTCCGATATTGCCGGAATTCTCGATCTTGATGGCTGCATGAGGCATCAGACGCGGTTTGCCGACGCCTGTGTGGCGGGCGCGCTGCGATATGAGCTCGCGGCCGAATCACGGCGCGAGGGCCGTGCTCAGGCGGTCAGTGCGGAAGAATGCGGCCTGATCGTGCTCGCCATGGGCAAAATGGGCGCTTTTGAACTCAACTATTCCAGCGACATCGATCTGGTCATCTTTTTCGACGAAAGCCGCTTTCCCTTCGCGCGCGGCGGTGATCGCCAACAAGCGGCAGTCGCAATCGTCAGGGGAATGGTCAAGCTGCTCTCCGAGGCCACAGCGGATGGTTATGTCTTTCGTACCGATCTGCGCCTGCGCCCGGATGCCGGTTCCACTCAGGTGGCGATGTCGATCGTGGCTGCCGAAGCCTATTACGAGGAGATGGGACAAAACTGGGAACGCGCGGCGTGGATCAAGGCCCGCCAATGTGCCGGTGATCGCGATTGCGGCCGCGTCTTGCTGCGGGGCATGGAACCTTTTGTCTGGCGCAAGCACCTCGATTATGCCGCCATCAGCGACATCCATTCGATCAAACGGCAGATTCACAGCCACGGCGGTCACAGCCGGATTGCGGTGGCAGGGCACAACATCAAGCTGGGCCGCGGGGGAATTCGCGAGATCGAGTTCTTCGTCCAGACGCAGCAGCTCATCCTGGGGGGACGCGATCCTGGGTTGCGCTCACCCTCGACGCTGGGCGCACTCGCTGCGCTGAGCGCCCGGGGCCACATTTCACCAGAGGCGCACCGCGAACTATCGCAGGCCTATGTCTTTCTTCGCATGATCGAGCACCGGCTGCAGATGATTGAAGATCAACAAACGCATCTTCTGCCGAAATCGCCCGACGGGCTCGACCACGTCGCGCGATTTGCCGGCTTTGACGACACAAACAAATTCGAGGAGACGCTGCGCGCGCATCTCCAGACGGTCCAAAAGCACTACGCACATCTGTTCGAAAGCGAAGAGTCGCTGTCGGACCGCACCGGCAGCCTGGTTTTTACCGGCGTCGAGGAGGACCCGGAAACTGTTGCAACGCTGTCGGGCATGGGCTTTGCCGATGCGGCGGCGATTTCGGCCGTCATTCGGGGCTGGCATCACGGCCGGATACGCGCCACGCGCAGCGCGCGTGCGAGAGAGCTTCTGACAAGCCTCGTACCTGCACTGTTGAAATCGCTGTCGCAAACCGCCGATCCCTATTCGGCGTTCATGCATTTCGACCGGTTTCTGGCCGGCCTTCCGGCAGGCGTGCAACTCTTTTCCATGTTGCTTGCCAATCGCCGGCTGCTTGACCTTCTGGCGGAAATCTCAGGTTCGGCGCCGCGATTATCGGATTATCTCGGCCGCAATCCGGGCGTGTTGGATGCGCTCACCGATCCGGGATTTCTGGCGCAATCGCCATCCGAGAGCCAGCTAACTGCAAATTTCGAGAAGGCCGTCGCCGGCGAGCACAGCTATGAGAGCGCACTCGATGCAGCACGCCGTTTCGCCAAAGAGGAGATGTTCCGAACCGGCGCGCGGCTGATCTTTGGATCGGGTCCGCCGAATGATGCCGGCCCCGCTTATTCGGCCGTCGCCGAAACCGTCATCGCCGGATTGCAGGAGCAAGTCGCGAATCACGTGGCTGCCGCGCATGGTCTTGTGCCGGGCGGAGCTGTGGCCGTGATCGCGTTGGGAAAGCTCGGCGGGCGTGAAATGACAGCCACATCGGATCTGGATCTGGTTTTCATTTACACGCACGATCCGTCGGCAACCGTGTCGACAGGAGGCGACAAACCGCTTCCGGTCAGCAGCTATTTCGGAAGATATGCGCAGCGCTTCATCGCCGCCTTAACCGCGCTCACCGCGGAAGGGCGCCTGTATGATGTTGACATGCGGCTGCGCCCGTCGGGCAATCAGGGGCCGGTCGCGGTGAGTCTGGACCGATTCATCGCGTATCACCGGGAAAATGCCTGGACCTGGGA
>JAGWSK010000163.1 GCA_028869355.1 Alphaproteobacteria bacterium
CAACAGGAACGTTTGTCATATGCCGAGATTAGCACGCGCTCCGGTTTTGCAAATCTGTTAAAAAGACGGATGAATTTGTTGTCGGCTGTGACCAAAGTGTTCGGTCTGTTCGGCGAGGGCCGCTCGCCGGCTGTGCTCTTGAATCTGGGCGTTCCGTGCGCCGGCTACCGCGTCGAGCACGACATCGCTTATGGCCCTCATCCGCGGCAGCGGATGGATTTGTACCGGCCCGAAGAAAGCCGCACGCGGGACCGCGGCGCACCAACCCTCCTGTTCTTTTATGGCGGAGCATTTCGCGCCGGACGAAAGAGTGAATACCGCTTTGTCGGCGAAGCGCTGACAAAAGCGGGCATGGCGGTCGCGATTCCGGATTATCGTATCTACCCCGAGGCACGCTTTCCCAATTTTTTGCAGGATGGCGCCAAGGCCGCGGCAAAAATCCTTGAACTGAACATTGCGCCCGGGGGTCTCTTCCTGATGGGCCATTCGGCAGGCGCCTATATCGCTGCAATGCTGGGCGCGAATGAAAGCTATTTGCGCGCTTGCGGCGTTGATCGATCTTCGGTCGGCGGAGTCCTTGCGTTTTCCGGGCGCTATCACGATTCAGCGCTTCAGGATGCAACTGCAGAGGCGATCTTTTGCGGTCCGGCGCGCGATGAAACACGTCCCGCTTCATTCCTTGGCGGTCATTGCCCACCGTATTTTCTTGCCGCGGGCGCGCGCGAAAGCCAAATCGTGCTGGCGAGCAAAACGGATCTCGCCGCACATCTGCGCCGGACCGGCAATGAAGTCGGGGAACACACTTACGCCGGCATCGGTCACGCGGCCATCATTGCTGCTTTGACACCGCGACGCCGGGCAAATACGCAAGTGCTGCACGATATCGTGCGATTTGTCGGACAGCATGCGCCGCGGGAAGTGTCCTGATTTCATTTGTGTGGATGTCCACTGGCGTCCCCGCCTGATCAAGCCGGAGCATACGTCAGCCTAATCGTGTCTTCTCCAACGGGATCGGCGGAAACAAGACGGAGCGGTGGCCGCGGGCCGGCAAAGAATGGCTTGCCTCGACCGAGCACGATGGGGTGGAAGTAGAGTCGATACTCGTCAATGAGACCAAGGTTGGTCAGGCTTCCAGCCAGCTCCGGTCCGGCAACTGCAATCTCGCCAGCGAGCCGGGCCTTCAGGCCACGTATCACTGCCTCCATGTCATCCGAAACAAGTGTGGCGTTGGGGCCGACCGACTTCAACGAGCGCGACACGACCCACTTCGGTTGGCGCCGCCATGCCGCCGCGAATTCGCGTTCCTCGGCGCTCCACTCAGGACGGTCTTCGTCCCAATAACGCATGACCTCGTACATGCGGCGGCCGTACACACTGCCGGTCAGACTGCGGACGTACTCAATCCAGTGTCGAAAGAGCGCGGGGCCCGCCGCAAATTCCTGGTGGTCGACATCGACATAGCCGTCCAGGGACTGGTTCATTCCGAAGACGAAGTCCGCCATGGTCTCACCCTCGAAGACGTGAGCCGTCAAATTAGGCCACTACCGTGCCGCGCGCGAACGGGACGGGTGGCCTACTGCCAGAGACGTCTTGACGCGATACGCGCGCCCTCGGCCATTGATTCAAGTTTCGCCCACATGATGCTCGGGTGCACCCGGCGATGAAAGGGTCCCTGGGCAAAGCCACAATCGGTTCCGGCGATAACATTCTCCCGCCCGAGCAGATTCGCATAGCGCCCGATCCGTTGCGCGATCAGCACCGGGTGTTCGACGATATTCGTCGCATGACTGACCACGCCGGGTATGAGAATCTTCCCATCCTGCAATTTGGCTGATTGCCAGACTTCCCATTCATGCTCGTGCCGTGGATTGGCGCCTTCAATCAGGAATGCGCCGACATTGGCCTTGAGCAGGATATCGACGATCGCGGAAAGCGGCACATCGGTGGTATGCGGTCCCGGCCAGCTGCCCCAGCAAACGTGATAACGAATCCTGTCGGGTGAAATTCCTTCGATCGCGTGATTGAGAATTTCGATCTGGCGTTCGAGCCATTTGCGGTAATCGCTCAGGCTCGCCGGCGGCACCATGCGGTCATAGGTGACGGCCGCACGCGCATCATCGAGTTGCAGCAGGATGCCGGAGTTCGCGATAGCGCGATATTCGGTCCGCATCGCTTCGGCAATCGCGACCTGCATCTCCTCATCGTTGCGGTAATGTTCGTTCTTCCGGTCGGGAATCACGCTCGCGGGCGCGGCGACCGGTAGGAAGACCTCCGTCACCGCAATTCCTTTCGACGCAGCCTTCAGATCGGCGATGTCGCGCTGAATGGCTGTCAGACCGGTGTAAGTGATCGGGCCGACACAAACCGATTCCCAATCCGATGACGGACCCTGTTGCGCATCGAGTTCGGCGTAGAAGTCGCGAAATCGCGTGCGGTCGGCGCCCGCGTTGAACGGATTGGCCTGCAGGCTTACCGGCCGGCGTTCAAACCCGCTCAGCCGCTCCAGCGCGTATTGCGACCAGGAGATGTTCTTGCCGTATTCGCCGTCATCGACAATGTCGATGCCGACCTGCACCTGACGCTGGACGACCTCCACCACGGAATCGTGCAGACACTGCGCGTATTTTGCCTCGTCGAGGGATTCGCCGGATTGGCGAGCGCGCAGAATCTTCTGCAGTGCCTTGGGCCGGACCAGGCTCCCCACATGCGTGGTGAGAATTCGCTTTGAACTGCGTTCCATCGCGTGGTCGTTTTATTTGTTATTTTGCTCAGCCCTATCGGAATATTGGCCGGTCGACAACGCCTGTTTTTCGGCGAGCGGATAATTTGCCGATGTCCGTCCAATTGGCTACAGAACGAGCATGACCATCATCGACACCCACGCCCACGTGATATCCACCGATACCATTCGCTATCCGCGCGCGCCCATCGGCGGCCATCAATCCGACTGGTCCCGCGACCGGCCGGTCAGCGCCGACGCCATAATCGCGGCCATGGATGACGCCGGAGTCGCCAAAACGATCCTCGTGCAGGCATCGACTTGCTACGGCCACGACAATTCCCTTGTGGTTGACTCGGTCGCCGCACATCCGG
>JAGWSK010000164.1 GCA_028869355.1 Alphaproteobacteria bacterium
AGGCCACGCCATGCGAGATATCCCGCAATCAGCGCCGAGGGCCAGTCATTTGCATGCACGAGGTCGGGCCGCCACTCGCAATTGGCGTCGCCACTGATGAGTTGGACCGCCGCGAACGCCAGCCGCGCAAAGCGCACATCGTTGTCCGGCCAATCATGATGCGAACTGTCCGTATACGGCGTGCCGGAACGTTCGTACAGTTGCGGACAGATCACAAACCAGGCCGGATCGCCCGATGGGGTGGCGCCGGCCGCAAGCATGCAGGGCGGAATGCCCGCAATCCCCTCCAGCCGCGCCACGACTTCCAGCGACGGCTGCCATTCCGCACCGGGCCCGTAAAACGGCATCAGGATTCGCACATCCAGCCCACGCGTGCGCAATGCCGCCGGAAGCGCCACGGACACATCGGCGAGGCCACCGGCCTTCACATAGCCGGCGAGCTCCGGCGTGAGGAACAGAACCTTCATGTATGCTGTGCACCCCTCACCCGGCGCGCCAACGCGCGCGTAATGCTTACGCGCGGGCGCGCCGCCCTCTCCCACAAAGGGGAGAGGAAAGCATTTCAGTCATGCAGCAAGATTGTCGATCATGCGGCTCGTGACAAGGCAGACTCCGGCCTGGGTGCGGTGGAACCGCTGCGCATCGACCAGGGGATCCTCGCCGATCACCATATTATCGGGAATCTCTACGCCGCGATCGATCACCACGTTACGGAGCCGCACATTGCGTCCGATGCGGCAGTTGGGAAGCACGACGGAACGGTCGATCTGGCTTCCGGCATTCACCTTTGTATGGGTGAACAGAAGCGAATTCGTGACCGTTGCGCCACAGACGATGCAGCCGCCGGCAACCAGCGAACAGATCGCTGCCCCACGATAACCACCGCCATCAATGACGAATTTCGCCGGGGGAGTATTTTCGGCATAGGTCCAGATCGGCCACTCGGGATCATACAGATCGAGGTCCGGCTCCTCATCCGTGAGATCGAGATTGGCGGCGAAATACGCATCCACGGTTCCGACGTCACGCCAATAAGGCGCCATGTCCGGCTTCGAACGCACGCAGGAATACTCGAAGCGATGCGCGACGGCTTTGGCCTCTTTCACCAGACGCGGAATGATATTCTTGCCGAAATCATGACTCGATTTGGGATCGGCATCATCGCGCCGCAATTGCTCGAACAGGAATTCCGACCGGAACACGTAAATTCCCATGCTCGCCAGTGCGAGAGAGGGATTGTCCGGAATCCCGGGCGGCTCGGCCGGCTTCTCCAGAAAACCGATGATCCGGTCGGAAGCATCGACATGCATGACGCCAAAGCCGGTGGCCTCGGCGCGCGGTACGGCGGCGCACCCCACCGTCACGTCGGCGCGCTGCGTCACATGCTGCCTCAGCATCAGCTCGTAATCCATTTTGTAGATGTGATCCCCCGCAAGCACGACAAGGAAATCCGGCGAATAGCTGCGGATGATATCGATGTTCTGGAACACCGCATCAGCAGTGCCGCGATACCACAGCTCTTCCGAAACGCGTTGGCTGGCAGGCAGAATGTCAAAGCTCTCGTTGCGCTCGGGCCGGAGAAAGTTCCAGCCGCGTGTCAAATGACGGATCAGGCTGTGGGCTTTGTACTGCGTGGCCACGGCAATGTGGCGAATGCCTGAATTCAGCGCATTGGAGAGGGCAAAATCGATGATCCGCAATTTCCCGCCGAAATGCACCGCAGGCTTGGCGCGCTTTTCGGTCAGATCGACAAGCCGGCTGCCGCGCCCACCGGCGAGTACATACGCCATGGCACGGCGCGCAAGAGGTCTCTCGATTTCCGGGTTCGTCACCATCCTCGCCTCCTTCGGGCAATGGAGGTAACGCGCCTCCGGAAGGTGGGTGGCTCCGCGGGTAGGATTCGAACCTACGACCAGCCGGTTAACAGCCGGCTGCTCTACCGCTGAGCTACCGCGGAATAGCTACGGTGCTGTTTCTATCTCAGCCGGCGCGAAAAAGGAAAGGCCGGTTCATCACCGGCCCTTCCAATTCCAATCACCCACGCGGAGGGCATCAGCCATAGGGGTGGAAGTACCCGTACGCGTCGTAGTAACCCCTGCGGTAATGGGAGTAGGCGTAACGGTGGGGATAGCCCCGCCGGTAATAATAGCCATGGTAGTGCTTGTTTTTGTGGCCGGCCATCGAGCCAACCGCGGCGCCGACCGCAGCGCCGCCGATCACCGGAGCGATTTTGCCGTGGCCCAGAAGGCCGCCTGCTACTGCGCCGATGCCGGCGCCGAGCAACGCGTCACGGCCTTCAGTGCTGGCATTCGCCGGAACGGCCGAGAACGCGATAACAGCGCTCAGTCCGGCGGCTGCGGCCGCATGGCCAAGCTTGTGTCGTGCCTTCATGACACTCTCCTAAATTCGACTCCAGGTTAGATTACGTGCCGAATCGGCGCCGGTTTCCGTGAGCTTCAGCCCGGCTGAATGCGGTCAGCTTTTGTCCGCAATGAAGGTGGCGATTACGGCGCGCAACGCGTTCACGGACGGAAGATCCATAAGCAGCGCGAGGTATCCCGTAACCTGCGCATTGCCGACGACGAAGTCGATCTGCAGAAAAAGCACGAATTTCAACGGCACGCTGCGGAATAGTTCACCGCCCAATCCGCGCAGCACCTGCGGCACCGACATGACGAGGTTGCGTTTCAGCAGGTTTGCCAGCGTGGTAACCCAGGCGTTCAGTACGATATTTCCAATCTTGGCGATCGCTTCGCTCTCGTGCGCGACCAATTCGTCGTGCGGCATGTCCCTGGCGACGACGATACGTACAAGTTCGAGACTGGTCTCTTCCGGGAAAATGAGGAGGACGCGGCAGCCGAACAGACCGCGAAAGTCTTCACTGACTGCAATCAACTGCTCTGAACCGATTCGGGTCACTGCCTTGATCGCTTCCACGTCAGACAGTATCTCGACGGATGGGACGGTCAGTTTGATTTCGCTGTTCACGAACTGCCCAAGGCTGGTCGCGGCGCGCCGCGTCGCCATATTGGCGATTTCGGCGAGCGCATCATTCTCGATGTCTGAAAACGGCTTGAAATTGCTGGCTCTGTCGGGCATGGACAGCGTATCAGTCGGGACAAGTGCACCGAGTTTTCGACAATCGCAAGCGCTTCACCCCAAACTATGTTGCGACAGTTTGAA
>JAGWSK010000165.1 GCA_028869355.1 Alphaproteobacteria bacterium
ACGAATACCGCAGCACTGCAGCTTCAATGAGGCCGCGGCGAATTCACCGCGGATCGCTTCCACAGGCAAAAGCCGCGCAGATGGCAAGCGAAGGCATGCTTCAATGAGGCCGCGGCGAATTCACCGCGGATCGCAGCCTCCTTCCAACCCGCTCGGCAACGCGGAACATCTTGCCCGGTTGCGAGCGGTTACGTGAGAGCCTGCCGATTCTGTAAGCCGGCATGCAGTTCCGTTCAACCACGGTGTCAAAGATCCTCTCCGATACAAACACTTGTTCCGGCGCGAGCGGTCCCCGGCACTTCGGTCGAGTCGGAGCTCTCGCGTGCTCGCGGCGACCCCGTCAAAACCGGGGCGCCACAGCGCGACTATACCACAATTGCCTGTCTGCGCACCGTCTCGAACGTGCGCCCGATGCTTTCGAACTGCGGATCGACGCGATCGGCTTCTCCGACATCGATGATCAAAACGTGGTCCTCTTCGCGCTTGATCAGCAGTTCAAGAGCCGCCGCCATGTCGGCGCGCCGCCGTGCTGTCAGGCGGCACTGAAACACTGAAAGCTGAATCCAGCGTCCATATCCCTTCATCAGGCGAAATACGCGGCGCCATCGCTTCGGGCTGCTGATGTCATAGGCGACAATGTAAAGCCGCTCATTGGCCATCGCGTTACCTCGGCATATAATGCGGGTACGGATCGATTTCGCCCTGAAGGTGCCGCACCAGCAGCTGGGCCTGAACCGCAATCAGCCGTCGCATCGTCACGCGATAACCGAACACCGGATGCGTGGTTTCCTGGTCCAGCCGCCGTTCATACGCGGCAAGGAACGCCTTGCGCCCTGCCGGCGTCAGCGAACATCCCGGCGTGGAAATCGTGAAATCCTTCTCCTTCACTTCACCATTGTTGATGGCGTTTATGACCACCGAATCCGCAATGATCGGCCGGTACGGCTCCATCATGTCGAGCGCCAGCGCCGGCCGGCCATGCCGCGGCCGGTGATAAAATCCGAGATAGGGATCGAGCCCAACGCCCGAAAGCGCAACCAGCCAGGTGCGGGTCAGCACCGCATAGGCAAGTGACAGCATGGCGTTGACCGGATCGGCCGGCGGCCGGCGGTTGCGCTTATCGAAACGGAATTCCGGTAGCGAGCCTTCGCCGGGTGGCCGCGACAGCAACCGCTCGAAATTCCGGAAATAGATCGCTGCCGACTCGCCCTCGATACCGAGCAATTCGTTCGGCTCGCGTGCGTATTCGGCGCGGTCGGCGAATCGCTTAAGGTCGTTCATCGCCACCTCGCGTAATTCGGCAGCAGTCTCGTCTTTCCAGTTCCGGCGCAGCATGGTCCGGCTATTGCGTATCTTGGCCGACACCAGCCCGCGTGCGAACGCGAGCGACCGCACATCGTCGAATGCGACGCGATATTGGGCAATTCGGCCATTGATGCTCCGTCCGCCGGCGCCGGTCGTGTGCCCCAGAAACCACCCGCCGCTCGAATGCCAGGCCACGGGAATTTCGCGGCGCATCAGCTCATGCAGCAGCGGTGTTGTCACCGAAACCGGACCGAACACCGCAAGTTCCGAAACGTCGTTGATCGGGGCTTCGGATTTTCCTTCGTCAGTCTCGATGACGACCGTTTCGCCATCCTTGCGCACGCGTGCGCCGGGGCTCTGAACATAGAGGGGCAGGGCAGGATCGTCTGCCGGCGCAAGCGGCCGTGGAACCGACCGCGCACGGAAGAAGTTCACTTCGTCGGGCAAACAGATTCCGGCGAGCGAGCAGCGCACGCATTTCGGGCTGTTGTCGAGCGGGGGCGGCGGGTGGCTGCTTGCGGCGGCCAGCCGCAGGTCATGAATTGCCCGCAGCGTTCGATCCCGCAATGCATCATTCAGCTCGATGCGAACACGCTCACGGCTTTCGGCGTACCACAGCGCGGCTTCATCGACCCGATAGCCGTTGTCCTTCAGCACCAGTGCCTGGGCGCAGACCTGGACCCGCTCCGGCTCATACGCTCCTTCCGCAACATGGGGACGCTTGCCCTTTTTGTAGTCGATCGGCGTCACCACCCCGCCATCGGCTTCGACCAGATCGATTTTTGCAATCAGCCCGAGCCGCTCAGACGACACGGTCACCGAGCGGGTTTTCATTTCCACGCCCGCGGCCACGGCGTCCGCGTCGGCGAGCGGCGGGCCGCCGGAATCGACCCGCGCATGCACGCGGCGGCCCTGCGCGGTGTCGCCGGATTCGGCCCACTGGCCATCGACCCATTCGAGCCAGGCGAGCCGCGGGCAGTAAACCCACTCATTCACCATGCGTGCCGGAACGAGCGGAATCTCTCCCGTCGCGGGCGGCGCCGGAAGATCAAACGTGAGCTGCTGGTCCACGTCGGCGGTGGGCTAAACGATATACATCATGCAGTGATCGGTCCTTCGGGCGCCCGCAAAGGAAGGGCGCGGGTGAAGTTCATAAACTTCCCCACTGAGATACGTCTCGCAACCAGCACATGATCCACGCCGACATGCGCGAGGGCTCCTGCATCCCGCAGTTGAGGATGGCACAGCAGCGCACGAATGGCTGAGAGGGTCGCCGGTTCGCGCCAGATAGGCCATGCGAAAGAAAAGCCTTCCTCGTTACTCCAACCGCCGATAGGCGTCGGGCGAATGCGCCCAGCGCGGAATTGCGGCACGACGGTCAGCACCGCAAGTCCGATCGCCGCCAGTCGATTGGCACCGTGCTGCGTGCCAGCCTTGTACGCGGGATCTGTAGGATCCCCGGCCATCAGGGCGTACCGGACGTCTTCCTCCGGATCCCATCGAAATGAGAATGTTGCATCGCCGCGGTGCCACGGTTGAAAGAGTGCTTCGGCGAGACAACCTGATGGTGTCACATCTGTGCGGTTTTTTCCTTTGCCGCGCGTCGGCGGGGCAGGCTGTTGTGGAACTTCTGCGAGACGCTCCAGAAAATGCTGATGACCTTGTCCGAAAAGCAGGCACAGCGGAGTGGGATCTACGCTTCCGTTTTTATCGTCCTTAACGGAAGCATCATTCACCAGCGCCGAAAAAATGTCGGCGCGCTCCCGAGCACCGAGTCGTGCGCTGGTTACTTCGGACTCCAGAAGCTTGCGGCACTCGTCCTGAGAATAGTTCAGGTCCTTGCGGCCAGCGAAGTCATGTGCCACTGCAAGAGCGTCGATGCCGTTGGTGGCGAACTCCGCGAGGTTTTCCTGCGTAAGCGCCCGCGAGAGATGTACTCGCGGCCGCAAAGGCGGTGCAGCGATGTCCCACGAGACGCGCGGTAGAAGGGTTGCGTCAGAATTTTCTATTGCGCGTAAAAGGCCAAGCAAGGCTAAGAATGCGAGTAGATTGTCGAACTCAAGGCCTTCAAGCCGGTGAGAGGCCGCGGCGGTCATGCGCCGGCCTCTTCGGAATTCCGTCTGGCATCTTCCGAGGCACGATGGTCAGCCAGCCTCAATATCGCTTCCATGTGAGCCAATTCCCAGACGCCGTATCGCGCCTTGAGTCGTTCAAATAGGTTCGGCCAATCCATACCACCCCACTCGAATGCGAGCGATTGCGGACCCACGTCGGGAGGATTTTCTTTCGGATCGTCGTGTGGGAAGAGCGGTCGCCCGTAGCCGTGATGGGAGCCGACGAGCCAAAGTACGAGGTCACGATCATGCGCTTCCGAAAGGCGGTCATGAAGTCGGGCCAGCCTCACCGAAAGTGCCTCATGGCGCCAATTCACCGGAAGGCCAGATTGCTCGCGTGCGGCCGGAGGAAGAAAGCGACCGGATTTCGCGAGAACGGTCTTGAAATCGTCCGGGTCAGCACCCAGCGGATCGCCGTAGTGTAGCCAGGCTTGGAAACGCTGATCTTTCTTACCCTGATCGTGCAGGAAGCCGGCAAGCTTCA
>JAGWSK010000166.1 GCA_028869355.1 Alphaproteobacteria bacterium
GATAGGGATTGAACGCCTCTGCGCCGTAACCCGCCAGCGCGCAGAAATGATGCACCTCACGAGCTTCGCCGGTTTCCACCACCAGCCCGGTTTGCATGCGCAAGCCTTGCCGGATGAGGTGATAGTGAATCGCGGCGGTCGACAGCAGCGCCGGAATCGGAATCCGTTCCGCCGATACCGCCCGATCCGAAAGGATCAGGATGTTGTTATCGGCCAGTACGGCTTCCGTTGCCTCGCGGCAGATGCGGTCCATGGCCCGTTCCAGACCATCGGCGCCTTCAACGGCGGGCCAGGTGCAGTCGATCGTCGCCGTACGGAACGCGCCGTCCAGCAATTCCGAAATCGCGCGGATCTTATCCAGATCGGCATTGGTCAGCACCGGCTGCGTGACTTCCAACCGCTTATGCGTTCCAGCATCCCGGCCGAACAGGTTTGGGCGCGGCCCGATGATCGACACGAGCGAGGTCACAAGCTCTTCTCGGATGGCATCGAGCGGTGGATTGGTGACCTGCGCAAAATTCTGATGGAAATAATTGTAGAGCAGCTGCGGCCGCTGCGAGAGCACCGCAATCGGCTTGTCGGTACCCATCGAGCCGACCGGATCATCGCCATCCCGCGCCATCGGCTCGAGGAAGAACTGCATGTCTTCTTGCGTGTAGCCAAAGGCCTGCTGCCGATCGAGTAGCGCCGACGGATCGTTGGACGGCGCGAGCAGCGGCGAGTCCGGAAGATCCGGCAATTCATGCAGCTTGAGTTGCGTGTTTTTCAGCCATTCCTCATAAGGCTCGGCATCGGCGAGCGAGCGCTTGATCTCCTCATCTTCGATGATCCGGCCCTGCTCGGTATCGATCAGCAGCATCTTGCCCGGCTGCAGACGCCATTTGCGCACAATTCGTTCTTCGGGAATCGGCAGCACGCCGGCTTCGGATGCCATGATGACATGATCGTCGTCGGTGACGAGGAAGCGCGCCGGACGCAGACCGTTGCGGTCCAGCGTCGCGCCGATCTGGCGGCCATCGGTAAAGGCGATATCGGCCGGGCCGTCCCACGGCTCCATCAGCGCGGCGTGATATTCGTAGAAGGCCCGGCGCCTGGCATCCATCAGCGGATTGCCCGCCCAGGCTTCGGGAATCAGCATCATCATCGCATGCGCCAGCGGATAGCCACCCGCCATCAGCAGTTCCAGCGCATTGTCCACGCAGGCCGTGTCCGACTGCCCGTGCGGAATCAGTGGCCACATCTTGTCGAGATCGGGCCCCAGCAAGTCGGATTCCATTGTGCGCCGGCGCGCATTCATCCAGTTGACATTGCCGCGCACGGTATTGATCTCGCCGTTATGCGCGATGAAGCGGTATGGATGCGCCAGCCGCCACGATGGAAATGTGTTGGTGGAAAAGCGCTGATGCACCAGCGCCAGCGCGGATTCGGTCAGCGGATTGCGCAAATCGCAATAAAAGCTCTCGACCTGCGGCGCCAGCAGCAGGCCCTTGTAAACGACTGTCCGGGTCGAAAAGGACGGAATGTAGAATTGTGTCAGTTGCGCCAGCCGGTGCTTTTTCGCCAGTTCCGCCAGCGGATTCTGCACCTGCTTGCGAATGGCCAGCAGTTTGCGTTCGAACGCGTCCTGGTTCTTCGTGCGCGGACCCCTGGCGACAATCGCCTGCCGGATGACCGGCATCTGGTTCAGCACCGTCTGGCCAAGGCCGGTAATGTCGGTCGGCACATCACGCCAGCCGAGCAATATCTGGCCCTCGACTTTGACAAAGTGCCCGAAGCGCCTGATGGCAAATTCACGCGCCTTCACATCCTGAGGCAGGAAGCACATCGCCATTGCGTAGGCGCCAGGCGGCGGCAAATGGATCGCGTTCTGCTCCGCCCAGTCGCGCAACAAGCGGTCCGGAATCTGGATCAGGCAGCCGGCGCCGTCGCCGACCAGCGGATCAGCGCCAACCGCCCCGCGATGGTCCAGATTCAGCAGAATCTGCAGCGCGTCGCGGATCAGCCGGTTCGACTTGTGGCCCTTGATATTGACCACAAAACCGACACCGCAGGCGTCGTGCTCGTTCCGCGGGTCATAAAGACCCTGTTTCTCCGGCGGCCCCATGATTAGCCCTTACCGTGCCCAAAAAGCGCTTTTGCCGCATGCGAGTAGCAGCCCGTTCACATTGTAGCAATGCACTATGTCTTACACCCGGCTGCCTTTAAGACTCGGCTGCCGGCCGATGCCGATATAGGCAAAAGCTGCACAAATCGGCGGCA
Organism: Alphaproteobacteria bacterium; assembly: GCA_028869355.1. GTDB lineage: Bacteria > Pseudomonadota > Alphaproteobacteria > Micropepsales > Micropepsaceae > CAIYRG01. The sequence goes on from JAGWSK010000166.1 coordinate 2,260, forward strand.
CCGCCGCGATCAAAAATAACGTGCGGATGTCGATCTGCGCTTTCAACAGGGCGCCGCCGGCGAGCCCACCGACAATCGAACCAACCCGGCCGACCGCCAAAGCCCAGCCGACGCCGGTCGCCCGCACCGATGCGGGATAATATTTGGCTGCCACCCCGTTGTTGCAGTTCTGCGCCCCGACCGTGCCGATCCCAACCAGCGTCGAAGTAATCAGCGTGACGAGCAGCGACGATCCCGCGGTCCCGATCACCGCGACGCAGATCGCCGCAGTCGCAAATGCCGCACCGAGCACGATCTGCGGTCCGAACCGGTCGACCAGAGGTCCAAGCCCGAGCGCACCGGCAACGCCCCCCATCTGAAGCAGGGAGGTCGCAATCACCGCCCACTGGATCGAGATGCCTTGCGCATTCAGCGTGGTCGGAAGCCAACTCGTCAGGAAGTAAAGCTCCATCAGATTCATGAAGAACACGAACCAGAACAGAAGCGTGATCAGACCGCGCCCGGCACGGAAAAGTTCGCCAACCGGCGGTGAGACAACTTTCTCCGGCCGATAGGTTTCGGGCATTGCGAAGAAGAGAATGGGCGCAAGCACCAGGGCCAGCCCGCCACAAAAAAGGAAAACCGAGCCCCAACCATAGACCGGCATCAGTTTGGCGGTGATAAATCCGCCGACTGCGGCGCCAATCGAAAAACTGGCAAAATTCACCGTAACTGCGGTGGCCCGTTTGGCCGGCGGGCTGAATTCGGCGGTGAGCGCGATGCTATTTGGCATGGCGCCGCCGAGGCCAAGACCAGTGAGAAAGCGCAATATGACGAGCTGCGGCAGAGTCGTTGCCGCCGCAGTACCGACCGTGAGCAACCCGAAAATCAGCACCGACCAGAAAATCACGCGCTTGCGCCCGGCCATATCGGCCAATGGCGCAATCAGGAACGCGCCGAGCATAAGTCCGAACAACGCCGCGCCGACCGCGGGGCCGAGCGCGCCGGGTGCGATGTGCCAGTCCGCCGCAATCCCGGGGATGACATAGCCCATGAACTGGCCGTCATAACCTTCAACAAACAGGCAGGCGCTGCACAGCGCCAGAGGTCCCCAGCGAAAGCCGCTGGACGCAGCCCGGGAAACCGCAACCGTCCCTTCCGGAACAGCGACATTCGACATGTGGGCGCGCCTCTTCTCTTACTCTGCCGGACTGCGGTATCCGGAGACCTGCCAGCCATCTTCCGGCTTCAGCCGCTGAAAGCCAAGTGCTGAGGACGCCATCAGCAAGGCAACCGCGATAAAGACGATCCGGAAATCGGTCACGGTCAGGGCGCCGGTGCCGGCCAGCGCCGCCAGAAGGCTGGCGCTGATTCCCACGCCCAGGCTTTGTGCGAGCCGCTGCGCCAAAGCGAAAATGCTGGTGGCTTTCGACAGTTCTTCGGCCGGCACATCGGAATAGGCGAGTGCGCCCATGCCGATCATCTGGCCCGAGCGCAAAACACCGAAAGTGAACAGATAGATTGCGATGAAAATATGCGGCGTGGTTGCCGAAAATGTCGCAAATCCGGCCATCAGAGACGAACTGAGCGCGATACCGGTGAGGAATACCGCCCTGAATCCAAAGCGCTTCACCAGATGCGAAACCCAGACACGCATGCTCATGGCGCCCGCGGTATTCAGGAAAGTGAGCAGGCCGGAATGGAATGGATCAAGGCCGAAGCCGACCTGCAGCAGCAACGGCAACAAGAACGGCACCGTCGCAACGCC
>JAGWSK010000167.1 GCA_028869355.1 Alphaproteobacteria bacterium
CGAGGAGCGAGAAGCGAGAAATTTCTTGACGTTTGAACGCCGCAGTTTCCTCCCCCGCTTGCGGGGGAGGTGGCCGTGCGAAGCCCGAAGGGCGAAGCAGGGACGGAGGGGGGATCTCGCTCCTCGCTTCTATTTTCTCGCTCCTCTGTGTCCTACAGGTCAAAAGCCTGGTGAGGGTTCGGCATCTCGACCCGTTCGCCCTGGATATGCTTGGCAAATTCCGCCATCACGCCGGCTTCGCCATGCACCAGAAATGTTCCCTTGCGTCCGGCGATACCGGCATGCCATTGCAGCAATTCGCTCTGGTCGGCGTGGGCCGAAAAGCCGTTCACGGTGTGAACACTCGCGCGCACCGCAACATCTTCGCCCAGAATCCGCACATGCTTCGCGCCATCGATGATGCGGCGCGCCGGCGTCCCCGGCGCCGCATAGCCGACGAACATCACGGCCGATTTGGGATTGTCCAGATTGTGCCGCAGATGGTGCCGGATGCGGCCGCCGGTGACCATGCCGGAACCCGCCATGATCACCGCGCCCGAATTGATCTGGTTGATTGCCATGGAATCGATGCGCGACCGCACCATTTTCAGACCCGGTAACGCAAATGGATCATGCTTTGTACGGAAGAATTCGGCGAGATTGGCGTTATAGGATTCCGGGTGGTGCTCGAAAATTTCGGTCGCCGATACCGCCATCGGCGAATCGAGGTACACCGGCAGCTGCGGCGGCAACAGGTTTCTCTCGACGGCGTCGCGGAGAAAGAACAACAGTTCCTGGGCGCGCTCGAGTGCGAATGTCGGGATGACAACGTTTCCGCCGCGCTGAATCGTTTCTGCGACGCAGGCAATGAATTCCTTCACGGTATCGGGAAAATCGCGGTGCAGCCGGTCGCCATAGGTGGTCTCCATCACGATCCACTGCGCCTGTTTCGGCGTTTGTGGCGGCCGCAGCAGGGGCCGGCCGGCATTGCCGATATCACCCGAGAACAGGATGGTCTGCGCGGCGCCCGGTTCCTGCACTTCCAGCAGGACGCTCGCCGAGCCGAGAATGTGCCCGGCGTCGTAAAATGTTGCGGTGATACCCGGCGCAATTTGCAGCGGGCGTTCATATTCGGCGGTGCGGCCGAAATGGCCCATCGCATTGGTGGCGTCGATCAGCGAATACAGCAGCGGCTCGGGAGTTGGCGCCTTGCGTGCACGCCGCTGCATCTCTTCGTCCTGCAGATGGGCGGCATCCGCAATCACCAGCCGCGCCAGTTCGACGGTTGCGGATGTCGCAATGATTTCGCCCTTGAATCCCCGCTTGACCAGCAGCGGAATTCGTCCGCAATGATCGAGATGGGCATGCGTCAGCAGCACGATGTCGATGCTGCGCGCATCGAACCCGAAGGGGCAGGCGTTTTCCTCGTCGAGTTCGCGGCTGCCCTGCAGCATGCCGCAATCGATCAGAATCTTTTTGCCCGCCGCTTCGAGCAGATGGCATGAGCCGGTGACGTTGCGGTCGGCGCCGTGGAACGATAACCGCATCAGCCCTGCTCCATCAGCAGTGGTTCGCCCTTTTTCTCGTACCAGCGCAGGATGCCATGCCAGATCTGCTCAGGTGTCTCGGCGTACCAGAACAATTCGCGGTCCTCGGGATCGACGACACCCTGTTCGACGAAGAATTCGGGACTGAAGGCGCGGCGCCAGTAATCTTCACCCACCAGAACGATCGGCACCGGCGCCATTTTGCGGGTTTGCGACAGCGCCAGAATTTCGAACAGCTCATCCATGGTGCCGAACCCGCCGGGAAACACCACCAGCGCCCGCGCGCGCATGGCGAAATGCATTTTGCGCAGCGCGAAATAATGAAACCGGAAGCACAGTTCCGGGGTGATATAGGGGTTGGGATATTGTTCATGCGGCAGCGAGATATTCAGGCCGGCCGAATGTGCGCCCGCCTCATGGGCGCCGCGATTGGCCGCTTCCATCACGCCGGGGCCGCCGCCGGTCATGATCACAACGCGCCCGTCGCGGGCCCGATCGCCGCAACAGCCGACCAGCCGTCCGAACTCGCGCGCGACGTCGTAATATTTGCTGGTCGCGAGCAGGTTCTGGCAGATGGCGTGATGCTGCTTCAGCAGAGGATTGTCCGGTTCGGCCGCGAGCGCCTGCGCCGCCTCCTTCAATTCGCGTTCTGCGGCCACACGTTCGCGAATGCGCGTGCCGCCGAACACAACTATGGTGTGTGCGATGCGGTGCTCACGCAGCAGCGTCTCGACCTTGAGATATTCGAGCTGCAGCCGCACACCCCTGGTGACGGGTTGTTGCAGGAAATCCAGGTCCTCATCGGCCTCGCGATAGCTTGGGCTCGCGAGAATTCTCTGGATCGTCTCCGGCACCTTCTGCGCGGCGGCCGATGGCTCCTGATCGGGCAGCGGCCGGCGCCGCCGGGTCGGATGGGGCGGGGCAGGGACGGCATGGTCGTCTGGTTGTTCTTCTTCCTCCGTGCCGGTCACGCTGCTTCTCCATAATCGTTGCGTTCTTTTTGAGCGCCGCTTCAGGGCCCCGCGGGCGTAAAAAAATCGCCGAAGGCGATTTTAGCCCGGGGGATGCGGCCGGCGCGCAAGGGGAGAACTCTTGCAGCAATCCGCTTCGTGAGCGCAAGCTATTGCGCGGGAAATTCGAGGATGAATGATGATTAAGAAAACGGCGGCGGTTTTTGCGCTGGCAGTCTTGTTTGTCGCCGGCGACGCCGCGGCGCAGACGCCGGCGCCGCGCGCAACCATCCAGACTTCCATGGGCAATATCGTGGTTGAGCTGGATGCCGGACATACCCCCGCCACAGTGGCCAATTTCACGCGCTACGCCATGGAAGGCCATTTCGATGGCACGGTGATTTATCGTGTCGTGCCGGGTTTTGTGATTCAGGCGGGATCGATTGACGCCCAGGGAATGTCGCGTTCGGTGCACGAGCCCATTCCGCTCGAAACCGCGAATGCGTCATCCAACCTGCGCGGCAGCATCAGCATGGCCCGCGCCGACGATCCGGCTTCGGCAACCGCCGAGTTTTTCATCAATCTCGCCGACAATTCCGGCCTCGATCGTCAGCCCGATGACCATGACAACAAGACCGGATATGCCAGTTTCGGCCATGTCGTCGAAGGGATGGATGTGGTGGACCGTATCGCCATGGTGCCGCTGATGGGCGGTCAGGGGCCGTTCCCCGACGCCGATCCCGCGATGCCGGTGACGATCGTGAAAGTGACAATCCAATAGAAATGCCAAGGGGCGGGTGAACACTGCGCTCGCGCGAGTTCCGGACGCAAAGAAGCGAACCAATACGGTTCGATCAGAATGGTAGCTTGGAAGTTCAGTGGTGCGACCGGGAGCGGCGTTGCAATTGCACGCGCATGTCCTCCAGCGCACGCAAGTAACCAAAATGCCAGTAGGCGCGCTCGACGCTGCCCATCTCTTCGGGGTTGGGCTCGAACACCTGATTGTCACGCAGCCAGGCGGTGATCTCCGTCATGCGCTTTTCGATGCTGGCGTCGACAATCGCCCAGTCCTGAGCCGCCGCAGGCGGTGTTTTGTGCCGTCCGCTCATGTCTTGCAAACGCCTGGTCCAGCGCCATGTTCCGCCCCGGCGAGCCTGCGCTCGAGAAGCTGTGAAGCGGCAACTCCACTGCTCTTTTCCGCGGCTTCGCGGATTTCGAGGAAGGCTTCGGCATATTCGCCGCCACCCTCATTGTGCATCGCGCCGCGATAGCGGTTGAGCGCGGCGGCGGCCTCGTCATAGCGCAGGTTGGCGCACTGGCTGGCGTAACAGCGCACCGCGAGTATTTTCGGCCCCATGTGGCGCGAAATGTCCTGCACAAAGTCGTAGCGCTGCAGCGGTGTCCAGACTTCGAACAGGCGCATCACCGGCCACGGCCGCGGCAAACCGCGCAGCGCGCCGATGGCCATGCGGGTCGCGGCGCGATGGTCGCTGTGGGATTCCGCGATATGCGTGGTGTACAGATAATCGGGAGCAAAGATGCGGATGGCGTCGCCGACCCGGCGCACCAGCGAAGCGCTTGCCATCAGCGCGCCCTCCGGCTCGCGCCAGAACTCGATTCCGGCGACGCCCAGCACACCGGCCGCAGCCTCAGCTTCCTTTTCCCGCAGGTAAGCTGCCTCCCGCGGTTTCAGCACCCGCGACCCGCGTTCCCCGGAGGTCAAATAGATCACGTGAATATCGTCCCCGGCCGCGGCGTGCGACGCCAGCGTGCCGCCACAACCAATTGCCTCGTCATCGGGATGCGGGCTCAGAACCAGGATACGGGCCAAAGCGTCAACTCATCGGTAGGATCACGCATAGGAAACGTACGGGACGGCAGGATGGAACCGGAAAATCCCGCAGCCTTGACCGCTCACGGCAACGGGATAAACCGGGCGAAACAGACCGTTTTGCTGCGCGTAATTAATCCGGAGGCCGTGAGAACGGCCGACTGGTAGCGAAAGCGTAGCAATCCAGAAATGGGAGACGACAATGACTCGGTTGACCACATTGGCTCTGGGAGTGGCGGCGGCGTTGTTCATCGCGGCTCCGGTAGCGATGGCTCCGGCTTCGGCCGCCGAAATGTTCTTCGCAATCGGCGGACCAAATCCTCCGCCGGCTCCGCCGACGATCGTGCAGCCTGCAATGCCGCATGCCGGCATGGTTTGGCGTGAAGGCCACTATATGTGGCGGGGCGGCCGCTATAACTGGATGAAGGGCGAATGGGTGATGCCACCCTACGCCACGGCGACATGGACGCCCGGACATTGGGCTGTCCATGACGGCCGTAACGTCTGGATCGAAGGTCACTGGGAAGGCTGATCACAGCTTCCTTGCGAAAAAGGACCCGCAGCTGACCGCTGCGGGTCCGAACTTCTGAGGCGGACCTGATCGCTTTATATCCCGAAGATGTCCTTGAAGAAGCGTTGGATCGCGATCTTGTATTCGCGGTCGGCGCGTTCTTCGGCAGCATTGGCCGGATTGGTGAATCCATGCTGCGCGCCGCTGTACACCTGAAGCTCCCAGTTCATCTTCGCCGCGCGCAAATCTCCGACCGGGCGCGAAGTCCATTTGGCCTACAACCGGTGCAGGACCGCGGGCAACTCGCCGCTGCCCTGCCAGATCATGTTCAGCGCGACGTAAAGCACCAGCAGTACGCCCACCCAGGACAGCCAGGGATGCCGCTGCATCAGCCGGGCGACGTAATTTGCGGCAACCGCCATGATGGCGACCGACAGAACCAGTCCGATGATCAGTACAGGGACATTCCGGCTGGCGGCGCCGGCAACCGCCAATGCGTTGTCGAGCGACATGGAGACATCGGCAACCGCCACCTGGAGGATGGCACGGCCGAACGTCACCGGCGGGGGCGCGCTTAGTCGTGCGGCCGGCAAGCTTTCCGGCACCTTGCGTGGCACTGAATCCCGGTACAGGCGCCATGCCACCCATAACAGGAGAATGCCGCCGGCCAGCGTCAGGCCAAGGATCTCGAGCAGATCGACCGCCAGCACCGCCAGAACAATTCGCAGCGCAATCGCCGCGCCCACGCCCCAGGCAATCACGCGTGGGCGTTCGGCGGATTCCACGCGCGCGGCCACTGCGCCGATCACGATCACATTGTCACCGGACAGGACAATGTTGATCACCAGCACCTGCAACAGTGCCGATAGCGCCTGGGTCGAAAACAGGTCCAAGTTCGTTAAGGCCAGCGGGCTTCCGGCGGAAGCGACATCAGGATGGCTTCGGTATTTCCGCCGGTCATCAGCCCGAATTTTGTGCCACGGTCATAGACAAGATTGAATTCGACATAGCGGCCGCGGCGCACCAGTTGTTCATCCTTCTCATCCGTGCTCCACGGCTCATACATGGTTGCGCGTACGATGGAGGGATAGGCCTCCAGAAACGCGCGTCCGACATCCCGGGTAAAGGCAAAATCCTTCTCCCAGTCATTGTCGAGATAGTCGAAGAATATTCCGCCGACGCCGCGCGGTTCGTTGCGATGCTTGATGTAGAAATACTCGTCGCACCAGCGCGCGAAGCGTTCGTAATAATCCGCGCCATGTGCGTCGCAGGCGCGCCGGAACGCATCGTGGAAGCGGATCGAGTTGGGATGCTCGCGCGTCCGCTGCACGGCGAGCATGGGCGTGAGATCGCCGCCGCCGCCGAACCAGGTGCGCGCGGTGACGATGTGCCGTGTATTGAAATGTGCGGTCGGCACCCTGGGATTATGCATGTGCGCAACCAGCGAAATTCCGCTGGCCCAATAGCTGGGATCGTCCTGGGCGCCGGGAATTTCGCTGGCATATTGGGCCTCAAAACGTCCGTAAACGGTGGAAAAATTGACTCCCACTTTCTCGAACACCCGGCCCTTCATCAGCGACATGGTGCCGCCGCCCCCGTCGGCCCCGTCCGGTGTCGGCCGCTTCCATGTTTTGCGCTGGAACCGGCCCGGGCTCCGGCCCGGCGCGCCCGTGTATTCGTCCTCGATGGCTTCGAAGGCCGCGCATAGCCGGTCGCGCAACTCGGCAAACCACTGCGCTGCGCGGCGTTTCCTCTCCTCCAATGCCGCCTGTCCGCTTTCGGTCATGAAATCGTCCTTCCGTCCGCCGGGAATTGGCCGGTTTGACGCAGCGCCTCGCCAATCACGATTGCAGCCGTCATGGCCACGTTGAGGGAACGCAAGCCGGCGCGCAATGGAACGCGAAGCCGCGCATCGGCGGCTTCATGCACATTACCCGGAACACCGGCGCTTTCGCGGCCCAGGAGGATGATATCGGTGCTGCGGAACGGAAAGGCCGTGTAGGCGGTCTGTGCCGTGGTCGTCATCAGGATGATCCGGCCGCCGCGCGAGGCGAGGAATTGGTCCCAGGAGGGGTGGCGCATAACCTCGGCGAGTTCCAGATAATCCATTCCGGCGCGGCGGAACCCGGTGTCGCTGAACAAAAAGCCGCAGGGCTCGATAATGTCCACCGGAACGCCAAGGCAGGCGCCCAGCCGGATGATGGCGCCCGTGTTTTGCGGGATATCTGGTTCGAACAATGCAATGCGCATGAAACTATCGGCGGTTCTGAGTGGTTTTATGCGGCATCGTGCCGCAAACCATCGGAAAATTTCTCTGCTCTATATGGGGGGCGCGATTTGGCGGCGCCGCAAGTCCGGGGCGGCGCTTCTTTATGACCTATCCGGATGCCCATGCAGAGCGTCGATGCTCCAGGCCGGCGAGCCTGAGAGGCTAAGTTTCAAGGGATTATAGCAGTGGCTCACTCGCACACGGCCGACGTAACCCAAACGGCCGAACCGACGCGACGCGATTTCCTTTACGTCGCCACCACCGTGGTCGCAGGCATAGGCGCAGCGGCGACGCTTATCCCGCTGATTGTCCAGATGAATCCATCGGCCGATGTGCTCGCCCTCGCGTCGGTTGAGATCGACTTGACGCCGATCCAGCCGGGCCAGACGGTAACCTTCACCTGGCGCAGCCACCCGCTGTTTGTCCGCCGCCGGACGCCACAGGAAATCGCCGCGGCGCGCGCTGTGCCGATTTCCGATCTGCTCGACCCCGTGGCCAGGAATGCGAATTTTCCGGAGAACGCGCCCGCCACCGACGACAACCGGCTGACGCCGAATATTCCGGGTGCGGCTGCTCCACCACCGGCCGGAGCAGCGGCCGGAGCAGCACCAGCAGGTACGAGTGGTACGGCCGCAGGTTCAGCTTCTGCGGCAGCAGTGGCGCCTGCACCGCCAGGTGCCGCTACCGCTGGAGCGCCGCCCGGTTCGGAAGCCGCAACCCCCGAAGGCGCGCAAACGATACCGGCTACCACAGGCGGAACCCCCGCAGCGGTGGCCGGAAACCCGACACCGGAAGCAGCGGCCGGGGCAACCGGCGCCGGGGCGCCGGCAGAACTGCCCGAATGGCTGGTTGTGGTCGGCGTATGCACGCATCTTGGCTGCACGCCGACGGCGAGCACGGCTTTGGCGCCGGAGGGCGATTTCGGTGGCTGGCTGTGCCACTGCCATGGCTCGCAATACGATGTTGCCGGCCGGGTGCGCAGGGGACCGGCGCCGCAGAATCTCGCGGTTCCGCCCTACGCCTTTCTTTCGAATACCCGCATCAAGGTTGGCTGAGGAAACGCTATGGAAGGTCCAACCTATATTCCCAGATCCGGTTTCGCGCGCTGGATGGACCGGCGCCTGCCGGTCATCCGGTTCGCCCAGGAACATGTCATCTGGTACCCGACGCCGCGCAACCTGAATATCTGGTACGTCTTCGGCGGCATCCTCGCCATGATCCTGACGGTCCAGATTCTGACCGGAATTGTCCTGGCGATGCATTACACGCCGGATTCAACGCTCGCCTTCGATTCGGTCGAACACATCATGCGCGATGTGAATGCGGGGTGGCTGCTGCGGTATCTGCACTCCAACGGCGCATCGATGTTCTTCATCGCGGTATATCTGCATATCTTCCGCGGCCTGTATTACGGTTCCTACAAAGCGCCGCGCGAGCTGATCTGGATCATCGGTGTACTGATCTACATCGTGATGATGGCGACGGCGTTCCTCGGCTATACGCTGCCATGGGGCCAGATGTCGTTCTGGGGCGCGACCGTGATCACGAATTTCTTCAGCGCACTCGACTTCATCATTCCGCACCTCGGCACCTCGATCGTGACCTGGTTGTGGGGCGGGTTCGGCGTGGACAACGCGACGCTGCACCGGTTCTTCAGCCTGCATTATCTGCTGCCATTTGTGTTGGCGGCACTCGTCGCCCTGCATATCTGGGCGCTGCATGTGCCGGGCAACAACAATCCGCTCGGGATCGACGTGAAGAGCCCGCAGGATACCGTGCCGTTCCATCCTTATTACACGGTGAAAGACGCGTTCTTTCTCTGCTGCTTCCTGATTCTCTATGCCTATCTGGTGTTCTTCGCGCCCGATGTCCTGGGCGATCCAATCAATTATGTCCCCGCCAACCCGATCCAGACGCCGGAAGACATCGTGCCGGAATGGTACTTCCTGCCGTTCTACGCGATCCTCCGTTCGATCCCGAACAAGCTCGCGGGCGTGATCGCGATGTTCTCGTCGATCCTGATCCTGCTGCTTCTGCCCTGGCTCGACACGAGCCGCGTGCGCAGCGGCCGGTTCCGGCCGGCGTTCAAGTGGTTCTTCCTCTTGTTCGTGATCGACGCGCTGGCGCTCGGCTTCGTCGGCGCGCACCCGCCGGAAGGCTGGTACATCGTGGTCGGCCGAATCGCGACCTTCTGGTACTTCTTCCATTTCATCATCCTTCTGCCGCTTCTCGGTTGGTTTGAACGGCCGCTGCCGTTGCCGGCCAGCATCTCCGAACCCGTCCTTGGGGGCGGACGAGCGGCGGCAGGAGCCGCCGCCCAGTCGATGGAGAGACACTGATGCGGAAGTTCGTCGTC
>JAGWSK010000168.1 GCA_028869355.1 Alphaproteobacteria bacterium
CCGAACTGCCCGCGTCCACGGAATTGTTCGTTCGGCGGCGGACCCTGATTGGCCTGACCTTGCGGTGGCGGCTGGTTTGGCTGGCCGAACTGTCCGCGCCCACGGAATTGCTCGTTCGGCGGCGGACCCTGATTGACCTGACCTTGCGGTGGCGGCGGGTTTGGCTGGCCGAACTGTCCGCGCCCACGGAATTGCTCGTTCGGCGGCGGACCCTGATTGACCTGACCCTGCGGTCGCTGGTTGCGCAACCCACGATCAGCGGGCGGCGAAGTCGGTGTGAACTGACCGGGCACGTTTTGCGGTGGGAGCACCGCGATCCGGTCGCGCGCGCTCGCTCTCGGGTTTCCGCCATGCAGTTGGCGCTCCTCGAGTTGCACCTGCCGCCCGGCCTGCAGGGGTGTGATTGGCGCGTTTCGAATCACGTCGCGCGGATTGATTTCCGCGACGCGACGGCCACTTTCCCGCTCGATCTGCCGAACATCCACGCTGCGATTGACGACAATGTTATTTACCGTCGTGTAGTTGGTGATGTTGCGCGAGTTGTTGATGAATGTGCGGTACTCCCGCGGATCCGCGGCGTAGCGGACATAATCGCGGTCCGCGAAGTGGCGCTGATCCACGAATGTCCAGAAGCCAATCGCGAAATTGACGCCGTATTGCGGGCCGTACCAGTCGGAGTAACCGAAACCACGGTCCCAATCATTCCAGTCGGTGCGATAAATCTCGTCGCCGGCCAGGAACCGATCGTCGGGCGGCATCGGAAACCAGCCGATATTGCCGCCGCTCTCACGCCAGACCACCCACGCCGGCGCCCAGACATAGCCCGGAATCCACAGCCAGCCGTCGTAGGGATCATAGACCCAGCGACCATAATGAAAGGCGATGTCGCCCCATGGGTAATCGGATTCCCACAACCAGCCATATTGGCCGGTGTAATCCCAGTGACCGCGGTAGTAGGGGCGGAAGTCAGGGGGCACGTCGAAGGGATGCCAGACATCGCCCCAGCGCGGATGGTGATACCAGCTCCCATAGGGGGCGAGCGCATTGTAAAAGTATCCGAAGCTGACGGACCCGTTGGCGGATCCGATATTGACGGAGAAATTAACCTGCGCTGCGGCCGGCTGCGCGATCATCGCCAGCATCAGCGGCGATAGCGCCAGCGCGGTCGCCAGGAATTTCGTGGTGAGTCGTCGGGCCATGGAAAGCTCCTCTCCTCAGGCTGCACCTCTCCCGATTAAGAAAACGTCAAGCTCACGAACCGTTCCCGAACGGTTCCTGGGGCAGTGTGTCGATTTCGCGCTGAATGGAGCATGAACACAAATTGGCAGATTTTTGGTCGCGGCTTTCGAGATTGCGGCGGCGTCAGCCGCGCCTGCGGGGCAATGGTGATGCACAACCAATGTTTGATTGGCCTCGGCATGTGCAAGCCATAGTAGAGCCGGTGTGGCCGCTGTGTTAGCCTGAGCCAGACATTTCCGCTGCTTTTGGGCGATCCTGAAGCGAGGCCCAATGCTTGCGTTGCCGGGTCGTCAAAATGGGGAGGATTCGATGAAATCGCCAATGATGTTTTCACTGGCCGTCTGCATTTGTGCTGCCACCGCCGCTGCCCATGCCCAGACACCGGGTCCAGGGGCTGCGCCGCAGCCGCCGACCCGCACGATCCGGGCCGTGCCGAATTTTACTCCGGTTACGGACGAGATGCTGCGCTCACCGAAACCCGAGGACTGGCTCATCTATCGCGGCAATTATCAGGGTTGGGGCTACAGCCCGCTCACGCAGATCAACAAAGCAAATGTGAAGAATCTGCAACTCGTGTGGTCGCGGGTGATGGAAGACGGAAGCAATGAGATCACGCCCATCATCCACGATGGGGTGATGTATCTCGGCAACCCGGGTGATGTCATTCAGGCGATCGACGCAGCCACCGGCGATCTCTTATGGCAGTACCGCCATCCGTTGCCACCGAAGGAAAAGTTTCCCATCGCGCTCGGACAATCGAAGCGCAGCATTTCCCTGTACGGCGACCGCATTATCTTCGCGACCTGGGACAACACCATCGTGGCGCTGGACGCAAAAACCGGAGAGCACGTGTGGGAGAGCAAGCGCGGTGGTGATCTCTACGTGCAGAATTCCAGCGGCCCCATCGTCGCAAACGGCATTGTGGTCGCCGGCAGCACATGCCAGATCGCTGCGTTTGGCTGCTACGTCACCGGTCATGATGTGGGAACCGGCCAGGAGCTGTGGCGCAATGAATTGATTCCCCGCCCCGGCCAGCCGGGCGATGAAACCTGGGGCGGCGCACCATTCGAAAAGCGCTGGATGACGGGGGTATGGGGTCTGCTGACCTATGATCCCGAACTCGATCTTGTCTACTACGGATCGAGCGGCGCAGGGCCCGCATCGGAGGCGCAGCGTGGCACCATCGGCGGCACGATGGCGGGGACCGATACGCGCTTTGCGGTGAAACCCAGGACCGGCGAGATCGTGTGGAAGCATCAGACTTTGCCGCGCGACAACTGGGACCAGGAATGTACGTTCGAAATGATGGTGATCAATTCGCCGGTGAATCCCGATCCGAACGCACAAGGAATGCTGTCGGTGAATCCCGACGCGAGGAAGGGTCCGCGCAAGACGCTGACGGGCGTGCCGTGCAAGA
>JAGWSK010000169.1 GCA_028869355.1 Alphaproteobacteria bacterium
CAAATGCGCCGTTTGATCCGCGCCGGATCGATGATTTGATCGATGCGGTGCTGCCAGCCGCGTCGCGCAATGCGCGGCTGCTTTTGGCCGCAAGGCAACGGTGAACAAAATCGCTCCGCCCGCGTTGTGTCCGCGAACTTCAATTCTCAGGTGACACCAATACGAAGGCGCTTAAAGAAGCAGCACAGGCGATAACGGCGCCTGCGATTGCTGCGATGTGAACATTGAACAGCAATTCACCGCCGGTCGCGCCGAGTATCACCCCGACAAGCGCGGTCGCGATGACTCCGCCAAGGCGCGACACGGCACTGTTGAATCCCGATGCTGATCCGGTATGCGCGGAGTCCACTGCGCCCAACACTGCTGTCGTGAGTGGCGCTGCCGCGCAGGCCATGCCGATCGCGACGATCAGTACCGCCGGGAGGATCGACGACCAGTAGCTGCCGCCGGGATCCATTCTGAGGAAAAGCACGAACCCGCCGGCAACAACGAATGCGCCAATCGCAAGCGGCCATCGCGCGCCGGTCCGGCCTGCCAATCCACCCATAAACGGAGATGCAAGGGCGATCACCAAAGGAAGGGGTAGCAGCGAAGCGCCGGCGGCGACGGCGCTATAGTTCATCGCAGTGATCAGGGTATAGGGCAGCACCACCAGCAATCCGCCCAGCGCGGCATACAGAAAAAAGGTTAACAGCGTGAGGCCGATGAAGCTTCGCGAAGCAAACAGCGCGAGTGGCATCATGGCGCGTTCGCCGCGAACTTCTTCAAAGCGAACGAAGACCAGCATCAATCCGCATCCGGCAGTGAGTGCAATGATGGCCTGTATGGTCCAGCCGCTGCTACCGGTACCGATCGTCAGGGCCGATGTCACAAGCACCAGGCCAATTGTCACCAATGCGCCACCCACCAGATCCAGCGGTACATGCTTTTGGCCGGCCGGTGCTTCATGCACCGCATATACGGCAAGCGCGATCGCCGCGAGCGCCAGCGGCAGGTTGAGCACGAAGATCGCACGCCACCCCGCAAGGTCGATCAACCATCCGCCCAAAACCGGACCCAACGCGCCGGCCACTGCGCTCATCGCAGCCCAGGTACCGATCGCCCGGCCGCGCTGTTCGCCGGAGAATGTCTCGCCGAGAATGGCAAGGCTGTTCGGCAACAGAATGCCGGCGCCAATGCCCTGAACCATGCGTCCGAGCAACAGCCAGGATGCATTTGGCGCCACGGCACACACGGCCGAAGCCAATGCAAACAGCGCGGTACCGATGATGAGCAAGCGCTTTCGGCCGAAACGATCGCCTGCGGCGCCGCCCAAAAGCAGCAGCGCAGTCAGCGGCAACAGGTAAATATTGATCACCCACTGCAAAGTGTCAGACTGCGCACCCAACGCCATCTGAATCGCATGCAGTCCGACATTGACCACCGACCCATCCACGAAGGCGAGACTCGATGCCAGGATCGTCGTCAGCAAAACGAGATTTGGATGGCCCGCACGAACTGACGGCCCGGGGGCGCGCGCAATATTCTCATCGCAGGTCGCGTGAATGAACGAACTCACCGGCGCATATTGCCCCACTCCGACGATGGGTGGTATCGGTGCGGTCGGTTTATCCGTTCAAGTGCAGCAAACGAGTCCACTTTTGCGCAGCGTAGTCTCTATGCGAGAGCGGGCCGCCTATTTGCGTCAGCAGGCGAATGAATTTCGCCGGCTGGCCAAGGCGGGCCACGACGAAAAACTTGCAGCCGAACTCCTGGAGCTGGCCGAGCGCTGCGATAAAATTGCCGCTACCATTGAACAGAATCTTCCGATCCACCAGCAGAATTAGATCAAAGAGCGAGAAAAGAGGAGTGAGAAGCGAGAGATAGCAAAGCGCCGCTTCCGGGCCCCATCGCGCGGCCGGCAGGCGCCAGAGGCGATTGCAGCGCGATGGGATGCGGCTAGCAAGAACGCCAGCGATCAGAAATCCGCTCTGTCGGCGTGCGGAACGGGCGGGCTGTCCTTGCCAAAATAGGAAAACGGATTTTCCGCGCAGCTTCTTTCGACCAGAGGACCGGCGACCGTCGCGCCGGAATTGAGCCCGGGCGGCAGTTTGCGTTCGGCGCGCCCGGGTTCGACGCGCTGATAGGAAAGTTTTGCATCCCAGGGAACGGTGAAGGCGCCGGGGTCTTCGACATGCACGCGCACGTCCAGCCGGTTGCCATCCGGTTCCAGCCGGAACCGCTCGATCATGTGGAGTTTATCCGTGTGCGGAGTGAAGAACCGGTCGACCGGCGCCGCTGCAACCCCGATCGTGTCGACCACCAGTTCGTCGCCTTCATAATGGCCGATCGATTCGCCGCTCCATGACGGCTTCAAGTTCCTGGAATGTGCGGCGCTGAGATAAATGTGGCGAAACTGGTGATCGTCCTGATTGATGATAACCACCCGGTCCGCCGCCTGAACGAAATAATAGGGTTGATTGGGAGTGCGGATGAGGAACGCGACGCCGCCGATCGGCCGGCAATCGATCCCCATGCTTGGTGCTTTCCCCGCCAGCACGAGGTCGTTGCGTTTTTGTAGTGCCTCGCGCGTCCAGGGCTGAAGAATGGGATTCCTCAGGTCGGCGAGCGGCATGGTCGGCTGGCGGCCGGTTCTGCGGAATTCATCGTTGCCCACCCCGGGATGCGACGGGTCCGCAGTGATTGGACCGGGGCCCGCACCGGTTGGTTGATAACCATTCGGGTTGAGCAGCCAACTGACGCCCGGATTGGGTCCGAACTCCGGCGCCGCAATGGCGAACGCTTGCGTGCTTGCCGCCACGGCTGACGCCGCAAGGAAGAATATGCACTTCGACGCGAAGGACATTCGATCGCCCCGAAAGTTCAGATCATTGAATGAGGAATATAAATCCGGCGGCGATGCACACCAAGCCTGCAGCCCTGGTGATTTTGCGTCCCCAAACCAGCTTCTCCAACAGGACGAAAATCGCCAGCGCAGCAATCCACAGCAGATTCATCACTCCGCCGACGAAGAGGAGCGCCATCAGGGCCCAGCAGCAGCCGATGCAGAACGCCCCATGTTTCAGGCCAAGCGTGAACGAGCCCTTCACGTCGCGCCGGAATCCGCCCGCGCGCTGCAGGAATGCGAGCGGGGCCTGGCACTGCGCCAGACAGCGATCCTTAAGCGGCACCCACTGATAGGCGCCGGCGGCGAACAACAACGCGGCGACCAGGAATTTGTTGTTTGCGGCAAGCATCGGCGTGATGAGTTCCGCCTGCTGCAGCGATGCCTGCGCGATGCTTGCCAGCACGGCGAATGCGCACCATGACGCGAGGTAACCACCAGTGAACCAGCCGGTCGCGGCAAACGGCGCGCCCTCTGCCCGCGCCTGCCGCCCGACACGCGCGTAAAGCAAAATCATCGGGGCGGCAGACGGCGCCATCATCCCAACCATCATGACCGCCCACATTGCGAATGTGAGCGCGAGATTCGCCGGCGCAAATGGCTGCGGCGGCGGTCCCATGCTCATCCCGGGCATGGAAGGCATGGATGCCATAAGCCCGCCCGCTGACATCGCCGCATTCAGCCGGATCAGGTCGGCCCACGCCAGCGCGGTGAGCAGGATGATTGTGACAAAAACGATGTTGCGATCGCGTCTGAGTATGGATTCAAGCATTTAAAAAGGGCTCGCGCGGCCGCGGAAACGGCTAATCGATGATGCCGCTTTGCGAGAGGTTCAGCTCGCAGAGATGGCTGTAGGAATCCGCCAGATCGATGCGCATCGGTTCCTGTGTGCTGGACCAGCCGCGTGCAACTTCGGCGAGGCGGAATTCAAAGCCGTTCGGATTGTCGATGCGGACACGGGACTCAGCTTTCGTCACCGGATTGAGAATCGGCTCAATGCGCGATTCGACGTGTCCGGGTACCCGCAAGCGTCCACTGCGGCGATCGATGTCGA
>JAGWSK010000170.1 GCA_028869355.1 Alphaproteobacteria bacterium
ATGCGGATTTTCGGCACAGACATCTTCCGGAAACTGACTTGCCGTCCCTTCACCCACACCGGGGCGATAGATGATCGTCGACGACCATGGTGTCGTGAAGGCGCCTTCATCCTCGACCGTGAAATCGAGCTGCAGGTTCTTGCCCCTGGAGTTCAGATCGGGGAGCACTCCGGAATCATTTCTGAGGGTGGTCGCATTTTCTTTCGCGCCGCGCTCAAGGATCCGGTTCGCGGCGTCGTAGTCGATGAGCCGATAGCGTTCGACGAGATGTAGTTTGTCCGTGTGCGGAGTTCCGAACTGATCGATCATGGCGTAGGGGCCGGTCTTGATTCCAACGGTGTCGACCACCAGCGTATCGCCCTCGAAATGGCCGACGGAATCACCAAACCACGACGGCGCCGGTTTCGCGGCGTGTGTCTGGTTCAGGCGCACCTGACGGAATTCATGATCGAAGGCATACAGGATCGTGACGGTGTTCCGCTGCTGGAGCAGCTCCATACCGAGGTTATAAAAGTCGAAAGGCACTCCGCCGGGCCTGCACTGATTGATCGGATTGAGCGCCGGACCGTTATTCAATTCCTTTTCGGCGTGCTCCTTTACGACTTGCGCCGCCCATGGCTGCAAAATCGGAGCGGTGTAATCGCCGACCCGGCGGCCGCCCGCGCTCACAATGGGAGCGTTCGCGGGATCGATGTCCCGGCCGTAGATATCGACCGCGGCCTTCTGGCGCGCCTTGTTCAATACGGGACCCGGTCCCGATGCCGGCGGCGGGAAACCGGGGCCGAGCGTATTGGCCCACAGGCGGGATAAATCCGGTACAGATGCGGCACTTTGCGCCAAGGCAGGCGTTGCCGTGATTGCCGCCAATGCCAATAAAAGGAAATTCCCGCGCCGCATATCCATGCGAATCTCCCTTTATGTTTGTTCCGGACCGGCCGACTTGTAGCCTGCTTTCCTGCCCGCGAGAAAGCGCCGGTATCGGCCGGCTCGGCAATGTCCGGGTTTGGCGAGTTGGCAGCCATTCAAGGTAACCCCGTCGATGGGATTACTGCTTCAGCGAACTGCTGGCCGGATTTGGCAAGGCCGCCTATACTTTCCTCCGTCGGGCGTGATTTGTCGCTGTGTCATTTTTTCGAAGGAAAGACTGATGGGTTCGAAACAAACCAGCCGCAGAGAGATCTTGAAGAATGGTGCCGCACTGGCCGGTGGGTTGACGTTGACGTCAGGCGCAATAGCGCCGGCACTCGGCCAGATGCCCGACCATATGGCCATGGGCGGCAGCCAAAACGATTATCCGATGATCATGGGCAGCAAGGAGCTGATCGAGTACGGCCAGCGCTCCCATTACGTGACCTCCGTGCGCATAATGCACCCGATGGGCGGCAGGCCTTCACCCGACGCGTTCGGGAAGGTGTTCCACCTCGCATCCCCGCTGCAGGATTCGGTTGGCGTGGTCACGCCATCCTCGCTCCACTATGTGGCGACAACCCGCGGCTCCTACATGCCGGACATCGATCCCGCGAAACACACTCTGACAATTCACGGCCTGGTGGATCGCCCCCTGACCTTTACCATGGAGGACTTGAAGCGCCTTCCGTCAGTCACCCGGTTGCATTTCATCGAGTGTGCGGGAAACCGGCACAATGGCCGCCAAAAGACGGTGCAGGAATCGCACGGGATGACCAGTTGCGCCGAATGGACCGGCGTGCTGCTTTCTACGCTGCTCAAGGAGTGCGGCCTGAAAGGCAACGCGACATGGTTCGTCGCTGAAGGCTCCGAGGAAGTGAAAGGCGCCTCGAGCATGCCCATCGCCAAAGCGATGGACGACTGCCTCATCGCCTACGGCATGAACGGCGAGGCGGTGCGGCCGCAGAACGGTTTTCCGCTTCGTCTGATGGTCCCCGGCTTCGAGGGCATCTTCAACACCAAATATCTGCGGCGCATCAAACTCGTCGACCGGTATTACATGAACTACAACGACTTCGGACATCTTCAGCGGGATCCGAAAGAAGCTGCGCTCAGCTTTCAGATCGGACCCAAATCGGTCATCACGCGCCCGTCCGGCGGACAGCAGCTGCCCGGCCGCGGGTTTTACGAGATCAGCGGGCTGGCATGGTCCGGCGGGGGCGCCATTCGCAGCGTGGAGGTATCCACCAACGGCGGGCGGACGTGGAACCGCGCCGAGATCAAGGCGACTCCACAACGCATGGCGCACACCCGGTTCGGCTATATGTGGAATTGGGATGGAAACGAGGCCGAGATTCTTTCGCGCTGCATCGACGAGATCGGGCAGCAGCAACCGACGCGAGAGCAGGTCGCCCAGTACTGGAACGTGCCGTTTGAGCGAGACTACAGAGTGCCCGGGCTGGACAACAGCGTGATGCCATGGCGGATCGCGAGAGACGGGAGTGTGACCAATGGGCTCGCTTAGGCTTGCTGCGATTGCGCTGCTCCTCTCGAGCCCCGCGTTCGCGCAGACCTATGGCGTGGGACGCACTCCAACCCCGGAAGAACTCCAGCGCCTCGATATATCAATCGGTCCTGCGGGAGAGGAACTCCCTGCGGGCCGCGGCACCGCGAAGGAGGGCGCACAGATCTTTCAGCGCAAGGGTTGCGTTGCGTGTCATGGCAAAGCAGGCACAGGGGGCGGGCCGGCGCCGGCGCTGCAATCGAAAACAGGCCAGGATGTCCCGATTTGGGAACGGGAACGCATGCTGCCGCTGACCGCGCCGTTTGCAACGACAGTGTGGGATTACATCCATCGCGCCATGCCGGTCGGAAATGAGGGGACTCTCACCGCCGATGAGGTCTATGCGCTGACGGCCTACCTGCTTTTCCTGAACAAGGTGATCCCGGAGGAC
>JAGWSK010000171.1 GCA_028869355.1 Alphaproteobacteria bacterium
CCCCTTCATCGAAAAGTTCGCGGCAGATTCGGGCAATTTCCTCAAGACCGCCGGCATGATCCGCTGATGAAAAAGGATCTCGCCGGCAGCGCGATCCTGCTCATTGTTGCCGCGCTCTACTATGGCGCCTCGACGCAAATCCTGTCGAGCACGCTTGAAGATCAGGTTGGCCCGCGGGCATTGCCGTCGGTCATCGCCGCGCTGCTGGTCATGATCGCCATGATCATAGGAATACGAGCCCTGGTCGCTGCACCCGTCCCCGTATCCGGCGAGAAGGATGCGGAAGCTCCATGGCCGCGCGCGCTTGGAATGTTGATGATCGGCGCCATGTACATCCCGGCTGCCGGCGTGCTCGGCTATTGGCCGGCACTGCTGCTGCTGTTGATCGCGGTGCCTCTATATGAAGGAATGAAGCTGTCCTGGCGTGTGGCCGCGGTGGCCCTCGGTGGCGCCACCTTCTTCTTGGTCTTGTTCAATTACATCCTCGGGGTTCAGCAGCCCGAAGGCATCCTGTTTTAGCCATTCATGGACGCGCTGCTTCAGACATTGTCGATGTTCGTGACCACGCCCCTGATTCCGGCGGCGATCGGTGGTCTGGTGTGGGGCATCATGGGGGGCTCCTGTCCCGGGCTGTCGGCGTCCATCACCATGGCCCTGTTGCTGCCCTTCACCTACACCATGGCGCCGATGCCGGCGATCGTGATGCTCGCCACCTGTTACATTGGCGCCGAATATGGCGGATCAATCCCGGCCATCCTGATCCGCACGCCGGGCACCAACGCCGCAGCCGCGACCGTGCTCGACGGTTACGAGATGAACAAGCAGGGCCGGGCCGGCGAGGCGCTCGGCATTTCGCTGTGGTCCGGCGTGGTCGGTGGCCTGTTCGGTCTGACCATGCTGGTGACGTTGACCGAACCGCTGTCGCGGATCGCATTGCTTTTCAGACCGACCACCTATTTCGGACTCGGCATTCTCGGTCTTTCCGTGATTGCCTCACTTTCCGGCAAATCGCTGCTGAAGGGCGCGGCGGCAACGCTGCTGGGCCTGATGATCGCAACCATTGGCACCGATCCGGTGTCCGGCGTGAACCGGTTTACTTTCGGCTTTCCCGATCTTCTGGACGGAATCCAGCCGCTGATGGTGATGGTGGGCCTCTATGCGCTCACCGAACTGATGATGCGGAGCGGCGTGAAACGGACCGGCATGAAGCCGAACACATCGATTCGCGTGCGGCTGCCGCGGTTTTCGATGATGCGCAAGATTGCGCGTTCGCAGGCGATCGGCTGCACCGTCGGAACACTGGAAGGGCTGATGCCCGGCGCGGGAGGCACGATTGCGTCATTCATCGCCTATAACGAGGCGAAGCGCTGGTCGAAAAATCCCGATAAATTCGGCAAAGGCTCGGAGGAGGGCGTCGCCGCGCCGGAAGCATCCAATAACACGGTTGCCAGCACCGCGCTGATTCCGCTGCTCAGCTTCGGTATTCCCGGTTCGAATTCGGCGGCCGTGCTGCTCGGCGGATTGCTGATCCACGGACTGCTCCCCGGTCCACGGCTGTTTGAGCAGAATGCCGATGTTGTGCACGGATTATACGCGGGGTCCTTTGTTGCCGATGTGGCGCAGGTGGTTGTCGGTAGCCTGATCCTTCCGGTGGCGGTCTGGCTGGTGAACCGGCCACGCCCTTATCTCTCCGGCTTCATTTACGCATTGATCCTGTCCGGCGTGTACACGGTGCATTCATCGCTGTTCGATGTGGGGATCGTGCTGTGCGCAGGATTGCTTGGATATTTCCTGCGCTTCTTCGGATATCCGGTGTTGCCCGCCGTATTGGGGGTAGTTTTGGGCGGGCTGATCGAATCCAATTACCGGCGCTCGCTGGTGATCTCCGGAGGCGACAATACGATTTTCCTCCAGGATCCGATTGCCGTCGGTTTTCTCGTGGTGGCCGCATTGATTCTCTCCGCGTCATTGGCCAAGGAATGGCGTAGCGCCCGCGCCAACCGAACCAAACCGGGTCTTGCTTGACCGTCTCCGAAGAAATCGCCCTATTCGCTGCAAACATCCGGCCGGCAGAACTTCCCGCCGGCGTCAGCGATACGGTTCGCAACCTGCTGGTCGATGTTGCCGGCCTGTGCCTTGCCGCGCGAAACAGCGATTACGTCAGAGCCTGCATTGCGTCGGCAGTTTCGGCAGGCAACGCCACCGCGATCGGGCATGAGCACGCGTTCGGCCCCTATGATGCCGCCCTGATCAACGGGACCGCCGCGCATGGCGAGGATTACGACGATACTTTCGAAGGCGGGCCGGTCCATGCCGGCGCGGTGATCGTGCCGGCGGTGCTCGCGGCCGCGGAACAGCGCGGGCTCATGGGAGACCGGGTGCTGGCCGGAATCGCAGCCGGCGCCGAGATCATGTGCCGCATGAGTCTGGTGGCGCCGCAGGCGACGCACAAAGCATGTTTTCACCCGACCGCGGTGTTCGGCGCACCCGCAGCGGCGGTTGGCGTTTCGGCCGCCCTTGGTCTGCCGCCGGCCAAAATCGCCAATGCCATCGCGATCGCCGGAAGCCTGGCGTCCGGGATCATCGAATATCTCGCCGATGGTAGCTGGACCAAGCGTCTGCATGCGGGGCAGGGCGCTCAATCGGGCCTGCGCGCCGCATTCCTCGCCGAGTCGGGATTCACCGGACCCAGGACCGTTCTGGAAGGGCAGCACGGATTCTACAAAGCCTTTGCGCCTTCGAAACCGCCGGATTTTTCGCGCCTTCTGGATGAATTGGGACGACACTGGGTGATGGCAACGCTTGCCTTCAAGCCCTATGCCTGCGGAACCATGACACAGCCTTACATCGATTGTGCCATCGAACTCGCGCGCAGTGGAGTGCAGGCCGACGATATTGAGACCATGGTGTGCGAAGTGGGTGAGGGAACCGTGCACCGGCTATGGGAACCGTTACGCGCCAAACAGTCGCCGCCGAACGGATATGCGGCAAAGTTCTCGACGCCCTATTGCATGGCCGCGGGTTTCATTGACGGCAAAGCGGGGTTTGAGCAATTTACCGATCAGCGAGTCACCGATCCGGGCTTGCGCAAACTGGCGGCGAAAATCAGCTATGTCATCGATCCCGATAATCCGTATCCGGCCAATTTCACGGGACACATCCGGGCGGTTTTGAAGAACGGCAACGTGCGTGAAGTCCGCCGCAGCCACATGCGGGGCGGCGCGCATGAACCGCTGACGGCAGCGGAAATTGCCGCCAAATTCCACGACAATGCGCATTTCGGCGGCTGGTCCGAAC
>JAGWSK010000172.1 GCA_028869355.1 Alphaproteobacteria bacterium
AGCCGCGCCTGGCCCCCGGTGCGAAAGTATCGGTGCTGGTGCGGCCGGAAAACATCGAGACGGTTGCGGCGGGTGAGGGCGGCGAGAACGTGATTGCCGCACGCGTGACCGGCAGGCTGTTTCAGGGGGAGTTCAGCGAGTTTCAGTTCACCGCCGGTAACCTTGTGCTGACCGGGCGCATGCATCCTTCATTCCGGGCATCCCAGGGTGAATCCGTGCAATTGCGTCTTCGTCCGAAAGCCTGCGTTGTGCTTACCGCGTCCGGCCCTTCCTCGCCCCCATGAGGGAGAGCGCGGCGGGTGAGGGGTGCGTTTTGAGCAATCTTGATCACGAGCCGCTCTAGAAAGTGGAGAGAGTGAAATGCGACTCATATTGCGGCGAAGGACAAACCTGCCTGTGCTGCGCGCAGGCGCCGTCGCATCGGGCGCGCTTGCCGTGGGTGCATTCGCGATTGGCGCACTTGCCATCGGCGCATTCGCAATCGGCAGTCTCGCGATCGGAAGAATGGCGGTCGGCAAAGCGCGGATCCGAAAGCTCGAAATCGACGAGCTTACTGTCCGCCGGTTGAAGGTGATCGAGACAATTCAGGAACCCAATGCCGAGGGGGACGGCGGCTTGACTTGACGGCGGCAGGCCGAATTCTATAGGCCCACATTCCGCGTCGGACGCGTAGCTCAGCGGGAGAGCACACCCTTCACACGGGTGGGGTCACAGGTTCAATCCCTGTCGCGTCCACCATTTCTATAGTAGATACAATCACTTAGCGTGGCTGTAAGACAGGGCGACGGAGGCAGCGCGGCGGTTTATTTCTCGCAAGAAATAGCGCCCCCGCATCCGAGGGCCACATTTGACAGCGGCTCGATATTTCTATATATATGGAAGTATGGAATTATTACTCGCCATCAAACGCCTTTCCGCCCTCGCCCAGCAGACAAGGCTCGAATTGTTTCGTTTGCTGGTTAAGGCAGGCCCCGAAGGGATGGCTGCGGGCGAGTTGGCGCGAAGGCTGGATGTGCCGGCCAGCACAATGTCCACGCAGCTTCTTGTGCTGTCCAACGCCGGACTGGTTCGCGCAAGACGCGAGGGCCGCTCCATCATCTATGCCGTCAACTTCGAAGCAATGCGCGACCTGCTTGTATTCCTCACCAAAGATTGCTGCGGGGGACGTGCGGAAATGTGCGCGCCGCTCGCAAGCATCGCCTGCTGTGAACCCAAATCCGGAGAGAAACATGAAGCGCCTGCACGTACACGTCGCGGTGGATGATCTCGAGAATTCCATCGACTTCTACTCCACGTTGTTTGCGGCGCAACCCACCGTGACCAAACCCGATTACGCCAAATGGATGCTGGATGATCCGAAGGTGAATTTTGCGATTTCCTCACGTGGCCGCCGGCCGGTTGGCGTTGACCACCTGGGCATTCAGGTGGAGACGGACGCGGAATTGCGCGAACTCGCAGGCCGTTTGAAGGCGGCTGGCGAAGCGACGCAGGACCAGGAGGCGGCTCTCTGTTGCTATGCGCAATCGAACAAGGCGTGGGTGAATGATCCATCCGGCACCCGGTGGGAAACCTTCTTCACCTTTGGCGAGGCGACCACCTACGGAGAGGATGAACCGGCCCTGGTTGCCCAGGCCCGCTCCGGTTGTTGCCCAGCGGCCGCGCCGAAAGCCGAGGCGTGCTGCGCAACGGCAGCGCCGTAGTGCCATGCCGCGCACGCAGATCCGCGAACGCCCTTACAACGTCCTGTTCCTCTGCACAGGAAATTCGGCGCGGTCCATCTTTGGCGAGGCGATCCTGAACAAGATCGGTGCCGGCAAATTCATCGCCTACTCTGCCGGCTCTCATCCCAGGGGCGAAATCAATCGGTATGCGCTCAATCTGTTGCAGCGGCTTGACTTCCCGGTGAGCGGCTTGCGCTCGAAAAGCTGGGATGAGTTTGCGCAGCCCGGCGCACCCACAATGGATTTCGTCCTGACGGTTTGCGACGACGCCGCCAACGAAGTCTGTCCGGCATGGCCGGGCCAGCCGATAACCGCACATTGGGGCATTTCCGATCCGGCAGCGGTGCAAGGTTCGGCGGCGGAAATCACGGCAGCGTTTCGGGCCGCGTTCCGCTCCCTGCAGCGGCGCATAGATATTTTCGTCAATCTGCCGGTAGCGAAGCTCGATCGTCTCGTCTTGCAGAAGCGGACTCAGGAAATCGGCAGGATAGCGGACGAGAAAGTCCCGTGACCCGCCGCCTGGCCGCCGAAGCACTCGGCACCGCGTTTTTACTGGCAGCCGTTGTCGGCTCCGGCATCATGGGCGAACGGCTCGCGGGTGGGAATGTCGCAATAGCGCTGCTCGCGAACACGCTGGCAACCGGCGCGGCACTGGTCGTGCTCATTTCCATTTTCGGGCCGATATCCGGCGCGCACTTCAATCCGGCGGTCACGGCATACTTTGGGTTGCGCCGTGAAATTACGGGTTCACAAGCATTGGCCTACGTCACTGCGCAGCTTGCGGGCGCAATCTGCGGTGTTTGGGCAGCACACCTGATGTTCGAAGCGCCGGTGTTCGAGCTGTCCACCAAGTTGCGTGACGGCGGGGCGCAGGCGTTTTCGGAATTTGTCGCTACCTTCGGCCTGATCGGTACGATTGCCGGCGCGGTCCGCCACCGGCCCAAAGCGGTTGCCGCACTGGTCGGTTTGTACATCACGGCCGCCTATTGGTTCACCGCTTCAACGTCGTTCGCCAATCCTGCTGTGACGGTCGCGCGGGCGCTCAGTAACAGCTTTGCCGGCATTGCACCGCATTCTGCCCCTGCATTTATTGTGGCGCAGCTATTGGGGGCGCTGGCTGGTTTCATTGTATTCGGCTGGCTGTTCGCTCCATCGCATACCGTGCATGCACCGGCCAAGTGAGGTGAGCGAAAGTACGGCCACTCGACGTCGTGAGCGGTGACACCTTGACGTTTGAGGCGAATCACTGGCGGTGCCCCAAAACTTGAACGCGGAGAACAGCAAAGTCGCCGCTAACGCGGGCAGGAGCACGTTGTCCGGCGCGATGCCAAGCAGGAGGCCGGCGCCGTATCACCAGCTCTTCTCGATGGTGATGCCGATGATACGGCCGGTATCCGGATCGAGAATGTTGTACGCGGCAGCGCCCCGTCCGCCGCCCGACAGTATGTAGGAGAATGCCGGATGCAGTCCCATCAGATTCTGAATCGTGAGCTGGAATGTGATGTGCTTCAGATAATCATTCGCTGGCAAGTCGCCGGTGTTGTAGCCGAGCGACAGATCGACCGTGTACCAGGACGGCTCAAAATTGTTGAAGTTGCTGATGGCGCAGGGGAACGTTCCGCCGCCGACAGTGCCGCCCGCACTCGTGCACTGGAAATTGACGTTGGGCGGCGTACTCCACGGCTGAAAGAAATGTGAGTGATAATTCAGGAAGCCGGTGACGCTGTAGGGCCCGTCGCTCCAACCCAGCCGCGCCCGGTATCTCATCCGCGGGAAATCATATAGAGGGGTGCTGGCAAGCTGGGGAAACCGAATGTCGTCGATAATCGGCCCGCCGTTCACCGACTGCTCGTCAAAAAACAGATAATAGGTGCCGGTAACGCCCGCGTTCCAGGCGCCGAGATCGCCGAGATCGATGTCATAGCTGGCGTTAAAGTCGATGCCTGAGGTCGCGAGGGACCCCTGATTGGTGGTGCTGCCGTCCATCAGCCAATTGACGAGGCCGGCCTGGCTGGGATCAGTCGTACTGCCCGGGGCAAGCACGGCCGCCGTAACCATTTTCTCGAACGGGGCGCAGGTCGCCGGATTGGCGTTGGCGCTCAACGGGCATCCAACATCGCTGGGCAGAATGAACAGCGAGCGCTGGAGCGGGCTCGACATTATGTCCGCTGTCGCGGAAGTGAACGAGTTAAGCGTCCCATTGATTTTCACCCTGTACCAGGTCGCCTGCAGGTCAAGGCCGCGCAGGAAATCGATCTGCGGCGCCAATTCGAGGCCGAGGCTGTAATTGGTCGCTTTTTCCGGCGCGAGAGCGGAACCGCCTTCGCGGGTCTGATTCTGCCCCTGGGCATTGACGAAGGAGCGAATTTCGGGATGCGGCCCACCCGCCCACAGAATGCCTCCCGGCTGGCTACCGCAGGCAAATCCCGCGGCAACCAGATCCGCTGCGAAGCTGCCTGCCGCCGGTGTGCCACTGGTGCATGGAACAGTTTGCACGGCCGCGCCCGGAAGATTGTAGGGCGTATTCTGTATGCTCAACACGGTCGAATATTCGCCGGCATTGGCGAAGCGAAACGATGTGCCCCATGAGCCGCGCACCGTCGCGCCAACCAGTTCGTCGATCAGCCAGGTGAAGGCGAGTTTTGGATTGCTGGTGCCGCCCGCGAGTGCCCCATTCGGACTGGAATATCGGTCGTGGCGCCATGACGCCTCGAAATCCAGCTTGCGCACCAGCGGCAGGTTGAAATTGTCGCCGAAGATGGGGATGTCCCCCTGGACGAAACCTGCCCACACCGTAAAGGGCTCAAAATCATAAATGGGCACTGCTGGCGCCGGGCCGGTATTGCCGGCGGGCTGAGGCGTGTTTTGACTGATCGCATTGAACGCGAACACATTGTCGGTTTCGTAAGTGCCGCCGATCGCCGCCTTGACCTGCCCGGCAGGAAGGTTGAACAGCGGCCCGTCGAAGCGCGCGCCCTTCTCCTCGATCGAATATTTGTCGCCCACCGACCGCTGCCCGGTGATATAGGCGATTGTCGCAGGCGAGTTGCAGTGAAATGCCCGCGGATCGCAGAACACATTCAGATAGGGAATCGAGGCGGGTTTGCTGACTCCGCCGACGGTGTTCCCCAATGCAACTTTGACCGCAGGGATATTGTCCGCGAAAGCGATATACTGGTTCGCCTCGTAACTCCGTGAATCATAGATCTGCCCCGTCCAGCCGAACGGCAGATCGAGATTGAGACCGAACTGATAGCGATCCGAAAGCTCATAGGCGCCGATAAGGGGAGGAATGTCCTGAGTGAAGACGTACTCAACCTGCAGATTCGGCGGCGCGCCGACCGGGTAATAGGGATTGGTGGTCGGGACGGCGAATGGTCCCTTGATGTCAGAGTTCACGAAGGCGCCCGTTGGCTGTTGGATTTGTTCGATCCGCCGATTGGCGTAGAATCCGGTAAAGAACAGCGACACACCCGGGAACAGGGTTTGGTCGAAGGTTACGACCGCGGAATTTTTTTGCTGCGCGGCCAGCTCCCAACCCAACAGCATCGGATCGACTGAGTTGGTGGTACCCGCAGTCAAACTCGTCCAATTGAGAGGATTCTTGACATCTCCGGGCACCAGCGGACCCAGGCCGTTATTTAGCGCCGGATTGAAATTGGCGCCCGCGCCCGCGGGAACCGCATAGCAGTTGGGGCAGACCGTGCCGACATTGCGTACGCCCATGCCGTTGCTGTCGTTTGGTTTCCCGATGCTGATCGTGCCGGGCAGCGAGGATCCGATCGGAATCTCGTTGTCCAGGCCCCAGGGCGTGAAGTTGAGCGTATAATTCGAATGGACACGGTTTTTGAGCGGCTCATCATCGGTCCATTCATAGGTCAGCGTGATATCGCCGCCGTTCCAGGTGCGGCCATACAATTGCGATGCCTGGTATTCCGATCCGCCGGGGAACGCGTCGGTCAGGCCCTGCGCATGCAGCAGCGTCACCGCGCCATCGAAGCCGCGCTTCAGCACGATATTGATCACGCCGGCGACGGCGTCCGAACCATAGGTCGCGGATGCACCGTCGGCGAGGACATCGACGCGATCGAGCGCCAGCGCCGGAATGACGGACGGATCAATCGAGCAAAGACCGTCCGCCTGCGGAGGAAAGCGTACGCCATCGATCATCAACAGGCTGCGCGGGCCAGTGCCATCGAGTCCACGGATGTTCACCCGTGTCTCGTGCTCCTGATGTCCACCGGACTGTGTGCCAGTGACACTGTTTCCCACATTCGCGGCCGGCACGGTGCGGAACAGATCGCCGATCGTGATATTGCCGGTCTGGGTGAAATCCTGGACGCCGAGATTGGTTACCGGCACACCCACGGCCGCGGCGCCATGAATCAGCGAACCCGTGATCAGAACCTGTTCGGGCACCGTTTCGGGCGCTGTCTGCGCCATCTGCGCCTGCGCCACTTCCTGGGCATGCGCGCCCAATGTCGTCGTCAATGTCAGGAATGACGCCGACCCCATAAGGGTCGCGAACCGCGTAGCGGTGGGGTTCATGGCTCTCCTCCCTCTGCGGGCGCAAAATCACATGCGCCTTCTGTCGCGGACGGAGGTCAGCAGCATTCGCCCTGGGTCGGGCGCGCTACTTGGCACTCCCCACGGTGAATCCAATCTATGCCGATCTGCTCCCGGGCGCCGCAGAAAGCGGGCCGAGATATGTCAATGCCTGCCGGATTCCATCATGTGTGTCTTAAATGACGCAATTGGATTGTGCCTGCGCGCGGGCGCAACAAAAGGTTGACCACACTCGATGGACTCGGGACCAGGTCCGTCGCGTTGCGCGGTAAAGTGCTTTGCAATTGCGATAGGGGATACGGTTGCGAATATACCGGCGAGGCTACTGTGTGTGTGCGACTCGGCATGCCGGCAGTTCGGCGGGTGCATCAAGGCTGCCACGGCGAAATCCCAAGAGACGTAGACGACCTCTTAACATACTGGAATATCGAATTGTTTTCGGAAAACCGCAGCGCCTTTCAGGTGCTGTCAACCTGTGGTTTTGCAAATGTATCGGTGCGATACAATATATGAACGCTTATGTCGTAAAATCGAGTCCGCAAGCAATTTTTGGGACTTATCACGACAAAAATGCCACACATGGAAAGCTAACGACACGTTTTGAGATAGTCGTGACAAAATATTCTGGACAACCACACGCTGTAGTTTAAATCTTCCTCCCGCCGGTGGAGTGTTGCGTCGACGCGCTGCATCAGAAGCGCCGGTTCGGGTTCACCCACCGCTAAACGAAGGCGCCAATGCGCCAAAGGGGGGAAACATGAATCCGACTGCATCCCGAATTGCGACTTTAATGGGCACAGCGTCGATTGCCGCGCTGACCAGCGCGTTGTCGGCGCAAGCTCAGCAAATGACGGCGCAGGCAGAGATGGCCCAGGCGGGCCCGGAGGCCGTGCCGGAACAGGTGCTGATCACCGGGTCACTGATTCATGGCACAGCCGCAGTCGGCGTGCCGGTGACCAATCTGGGCACTCAGGATTTCACCGAAACCGGCAATGTCACGATCGGCGACCTGTTTCGCACCGTGCCTCAAGCCAACGTAGCGCCGGGTCCCTCGGCGGTGAATTCAGGCGGCCACCAGGAACGCGAGACGCGCGTCAATATCCGTGGTCTTGACCAGACAGGGCCGCGCAGCCTGCTGATGGTTGACGGCGTGCGCTTTCCTCCGCAGGCGGATGGTTTGTGCGCCATCGATCCCTCGGTGATTCCCGCGCTGGCGCTCGACCGCATCGACATTCTCGCCGACGGCTCGTCCGCAACCTACGGATCCGACGCGATTGCCGGCGTGATCAATGTCATCCTGAAGCGCGGTTATGATGGTGCGGTGACGCTGCTGCATATCGGCCAGCCCACGGACGGCGGTGGCGGCACGCAATATCAGGCCTCGCAGTTGTGGGGCCGGACCTGGAGCGGCGGCGACGTCACGTTGACCTATGAATATACTTACGAGCACCAGATCCCCGGCACGGTGCATTCCAATTTCACCATGGACTACTCGCCGTGGGGCTTGGACAATGAAATCCCAATCGGTTCTTCATCGCCCGGCACGATCAGCATCGGTGCGCCGAACGTCAATAACGGCCTCGGCCGGTCGGGTGTCGGCACAGTATGCTCCAATTGCTTTGCCGTCCCGCATGGCGGCGGGACCGCTTTCAACGCCGCGCTGAACAACGGCCTCGGCCCGCTGAATCCATCCCAGGCCGGTGCGGCCTTTTCAAGCTATGCGGCGGGCGTCAATGAGATCAATCCGATGAAGACCGGATGGGAACTGGCGGCGCAGCAGAAAAACTCGGCCGTCATGACACTCGATCAAACGCTGTTTCCCGGCGTGTCGTTCTTCTTCACCGGCTTTTATGCCAATCGCCGGGTCAACGAATTGCTGCCGTCGGATTACAGTCAGGGCGTCACCAACGACATCCACACTTTCATCGTGCCGACCACCAATCCCTATTACCCAACCGGCGCTCCGGCCGGGTTGCGGGTGTCGTACAATTTCTATCTCGAAGACCCGCCCAACATGCCGGCCTATGAAATCTCCTATCGCGGTTCGGGCGGTTTCAATCTCGACCTGCCATTCCAGTGGAACGGGCAGCTTTATTATTCCTACAGCTATGAGACCAACAAATATTTCCTGAGTGAAATTAACGACAACGCCGCCAGCGTCGCACTCGGCAATGTCGTCGGGGGCATTTCCAAGCCTGCGGCGCTGCCCTATCTGAACCTGTTCTGCGATCCGAGAGCATTCCAGTGCAACGCACCGCTAACCCTGGCCTATGTCAGCGGACAGCGCGAGCTCGGCGACATTTACCAGATTGACGAACGGGGCGCGAAATTCGACGGTCCGATTCCGTTCGATCTTCCGGCGGGGCAGATCAAGGTTGCGATCGGCGCAACCTATGAATCCGACACGGTGACCGCCTTTACGGCCAACAATGTGGGCACGCCGGCGGGCACCGCCGCGCAGGGCAATACGCAAGGCCAGTCCAATGCCGCGGGCCAGGGGCTGCTCGCGCCGCTGGTCGATGTCGAGCCCTACAATGTGTGGGCCGAGTTCACCCAGGTTGACATCCCGGTCTTCGGCGACAATTTCAACATTCCATTGGTCCGCCGGCTCGATCTGGAAGGCTCGTTCCGCCACGACAGCTATAACGGCTCGCTCTCGGGTGCGACCAGCAATCCCAAAGTGGCGTTCACCTGGCTGATCGACGAGACGATCGGCGCGACGGTGCGCGGCACCTGGGGCACCTCTTTCCGCTTCGCCAATGCCGGCGAATATTCCACCGTCGCCAGCGACGCCAATGGCGATTTCAACTTCAATGGTCAGCCCGGTCCGATCCAGCTCCTGTGCACCGGCGGCGTGCCGACTCCGGGTACCGCGGCGGCGGACCTGATCGCCGGAGGCGTGCCCTGCGGCTCGTTTCCCGGCGGCATCGGCTGGGCCGGCGGGCCGCATCCCCAATTGCGCGCCTTCACGACTCCGGCCGGCGTTGCGTCAACCCGCGAGGGCGGCACCAGTCTGGCGCCGGAAACATCCAAGAACTATAGCGTGGGAATCGAAATCGCGCCGCAGTTTGCGCTGCTCCGCGGTCTCGATGTGCAGGCCACCTGGTACAGCGTGAAAGTCAACGGCACGCTGCTCGGATTCACCAACAGCACGACCTCGACCCTCAATCAGCCGAGCGATCGCTTCCACATCATCCTGCCCAGCGACCTCGGCTGTCCCGTTGCGGCCAATGCGGCTCCCACCACCTGCGCGCCATTCGAAGCGATGGCCGCCGCCGCGCTGCTCGACCGCAACAGTCCGTCGGACATCAGCTTCCTGAGCAACGTATTCTGGATCAATGACGGCAGTACGGTGGGGACCGGCTTCCTGCATGTTGAAGGGGTGGACTACAACGCCAGCTATACTCTCGATTTAGGCGACTTCGGCGCCTGGAATACGGGCATCACCGGCACCTATTACCTGCATCAATTCCAGCAGACGGCACCCGGGACGCCGGTCATCGATTTCCAGCATCAGAATCTGACGGGCATCGGCGGTGGGCCGACCATGAGCGGCGTCGAGACCAGTCCGAGAATGATCTACCGGGCGCGATTGGGCTGGAGTGACGGGCCCTACAGCGTTACCGGCTTCATGAACTTCATCGGGCATTATTTCCGCACCTGGGCCGTTCCACCCAATGTCAATTTCCAATGCGCGACCTCCGGCGGCACGGTCGGTGGCGGCTCATTCCCCTGCGCCATCAGCAACTACACGAGTATTGAGCCGTCCTGGTACACCTTCGATTTGTCGCTCGGTTACAACACAGGTGATCTGCCCGCGAATGATTATCTCAAACGGATCAATCTCCAGTTGACGATCCAGAACCTGATGGGGAGGCACTCGTCCTTCCAGTACGGGCCGACCACCAGCACACGCAATATATCCGCATATGACATCCTCAAACCAAATGATGGCCGGGTGATCGGGATCTCGCTCGTCAAGACCTGGTAACGTCTCCCCCTTGGTCCGGCGCTGGAGTCGTCGCTGCGCCGGGCCACTTTTTGCGTGATCCCGTCCCTGCGCGATCAGCAAGTGGAGCAACATGCCGGACAAATAATCTGTATACAGATCAACTGCACATCGATTACCAGAGAGAGAGAAACGCCGGGCGCACACGTCTGGCGCGTGTTGCGTCATTATTGCCACAGAGGCAAAGATTTTGGGACAGATGCGGCATAATTCGCGCGTGACGGGTTGCTGAATTCTCCTCCCCTCGGATAAATCTTCGGAGTGCCGCAGCTACCACAAGTGCTTGCGCGGCAAAGCTGATCCGGGAGATTGCGCGTCACTTACGCGCCCCAAGGGGGAGATGATGAATTCCAACGCATCGCGTTTCGCGACCCTTATGGGGTCCGCATCGATTCTCAGCCTGACGACGGCGCTCAGCGCGCAGGCACAGCAAATGGCGGCGGCCGCCCCGGCAACGGTGCCGGAACAAGTGCTGGTCACCGGATCGCTGATTCACGGCGCCGCGGCGGTGGGCGTGCCGGTCACCAATCTCGGCGTGCAGGATTTTGCCGAAACCGGTTACGCGACGATCGGCGAACTCTTCCAGACTGTCCCTGCCGCCAATGTCACCCTTCCCCAGGCAACGATCAGCGGCGGCCAGCAGGAACGCTTGAACCGCGTCAATATTCGCGGTCTGGACAGCACCGGTCCACGGTCACTGCTGATGGTTGACGGCATCAGATTCCCGCCACAGGCCGACGGACTTTGCGCGATCGACCCGTCGATCATTCCCTCGCTGGCGCTGGATCGCGTGGACATTCTGGCCGATGGCGCGTCGGCAACCTACGGGTCGGACGCGGTTGCGGGCGTGATCAATGTGGTGCTCAAGCGCGGTTTCGATGGCGCCACGACCCTGTTGCATATTCAGCAGCCGACGGATGGCGGCGGTTTTCAGGCCCAGGAATCGCAATTGTGGGGCCGCACCTGGGACGGCGGCGACGTCACACTGACTTACGAACATGACGATATCCTGCCAATCCGCGGCAATGTGCACTCGAAATTCACGATGAATTTCACGCCGTGGGGACTCGATAATCCGACTCCGCTGGGCGCTTCGATTCCGGCTACCATTTCCAATGGTAAGCCCGCTGCGTCGACCGGAACGATCTGCTCGAACTGCTACGCGGTCCCGAAGGGCGCCGGTTCCAATTTCAACGCGTCGGTCAACAATGGCCTTGGACCGACCGCAGCGGGGAGCGCGCCGACATTCAGCTTCTCTTCGCTGGTTGCAGGGACGACAAACGAAGTGCCGAATGCGCTTGCGCTCGGTTATGAAGATGCGGCGCAACAGAAAAATCAGCTTGTCGGAACATTCGACCAGAGGCTGTTCCCGGGCGTATCGCTCTTCTTCACCGGCTTCTACAGCAACAGGCGAATTGAGAATCTTGATCCGCCCTTCTACGGCAACGGTGTCGCGAACGCGCTCAGACCAGTCACGGTTCCGACGAACAATCCGTATTACCCGTCGAACGTGCCGGCGGGCGCGTTCGGCAAGCTTCAGGTTTCGTACGATTTCCCGTTCGAAGTCCCGACCTTCAATGACGCATACGAAATTTCCGCGCGCTATTCCTTCGGCTTGAATCTCGATCTGCCGTTTGGCTGGACGGGCCAGATTTACGATTCCCGCAGCTATGAAACCGATCAGTATTATCTGCAACTCGTAAACCAGAACTATGTCAAAGCTGCGTTGGGCAACAACAAGCCTTCCAGCATTCCGTTCCTGAATGTGTTCTGCGATCCCACCGCCTTCAAGTGCAATTCGCCGACCACGCTGAATTACATCCGGGCGTTCCGGCATCTCGGTGATGTCTATCAATTGGAGGAAAAAGGCGGACGATTCGACGGACCGCTGTTCGATTTGCCGGGCGGCCAGATCAAGGCGGCTATTGGCGGCACATATGAATCGGACAATGTGCTTGGCATCCAGGCCAATGCCGGC
>JAGWSK010000173.1 GCA_028869355.1 Alphaproteobacteria bacterium
GCGGTGATGAACGGGGCGGGATCGAAGCCGGGTGTGGAGATGACGTGGGGAAATGAGTCGATGCCATCGCCGAGCTGTGGCGCGCGGCGGATGATGCGCTTCACCGGCGCACTGTCCGGTTCAATCACGCGCGGCGGCACGTGATGCCCGTGGGCGCGTGTCCAGGCGGCAGCGATTCCGTCCGGTTCGACGCCAAGCGCCGCGGCATAGATCGCGCGTGAGCTTCCC
This sequence comes from Alphaproteobacteria bacterium, assembly GCA_028869355.1. GTDB lineage: Bacteria > Pseudomonadota > Alphaproteobacteria > Micropepsales > Micropepsaceae > CAIYRG01. Next base: position 229 of record JAGWSK010000173.1, read on the forward strand.
AGCGCGCCGACAACAACCGAAGCATCGAAATGCCGCCGCCTGGCATCGGTGACTTTGCGAAACCAGAATGCCTTGCGCTGCGCCTCGGGTAGTCCACGAAACTGTAACCGCACCAGCGGCATCAATTCGGTGTCTTTGCACACCGGCTCGTCGATCACCTGAAGCAGGCGCCGGCGACTGAGTTCATCGATGTAATCCTGAAGGTCGCGATAACCCATCAGTGTTCGCGGACCAGAGGCAGAATGAAGAACGAGAGGCCGATGCAGGAAAACACCAGGAAATAAAGGCCGGCGTTGTAGTTGCCGGACTGGCCGATCAGGACACCCATGATGAATGGCGCTGCCGAGCCGACGAAATTGGCAATACCGGAATAGATGCCGAGCCCCATTCCGGTGATCCGCCTGGGCACAATCTGCATTCCGATTGCGAACAAAGTGGGCACCATTGCGCCCCAGAATCCGGCGCTCAATGCCAGACACCACGCGGCGAGATTGGCCCCCGGCGCGAGCGCGGCGCCCCAGACGAAGATGCCGGTCATGAACAGCGATACGAAGCAGACCCAGGCGCGCTTGCCTGTGCGGTCGCCGATCCAGGCGCCGCCGATTTCACCGCCAATCATGAGGACGAACGGCAGGGCCGAATAGAATCCGGCATGGGTGATGTCGAAATGGCGCGCCTGCCGGAGATAGGCAGGCAGCCAGGTGTTGAAACCCCACAGGAATATCAGCCCGCCGGCATTGTAGATGGGCAGCAGCCAGAAGCGCCAATTGCCCGCCAGTGTCCGGATCGCTTCACCAAAGGCAATCCGGTCTTCCTGGGTGGAGGGCCGGTACGACGGCGGAGCATCCCTTAAGAGCAGCCAAAGTGTCGGGACGACGACCAATCCGTTCATGGCAGCCAGCGCGTAAAAGGATGCGCGCCAGCCATATTGAGTCACGATCAACAGCACGAGCGGGAAGCCAATGGCCGACCCGAGTGGACTGCCGATGGTCCAGAGCGCATTGGCGAGGCCCTGTTCGCGCGCCGGAAACCAGCGTTTGACCGCAACGGTAGCGGTACCGAACTGCGGAGCCTCGGCGATGCCAAGAACTGTCCGGGCACCAATCAAAACCGCATAGGAAGTGACGGAACCCATGAATGCCGCGGTGGCGGCGAGAATCGCGGCGATTGTCGTCAGGGTTTTCCGGGGGCCAAACACATCGCCGAGGATACTGAGCAGGAACATCGATGCCCCATAGGGGAGCACAAACGCCGTCATCATCAGACCGAGCCGGGCGGGATCGCTGACGCCAAGGTCGCTTTTGAACTGCGTGTTGGTGATCAGGACCGAGATGTCGATGCGGTCGAAAAAAGCGGTGGTTACGGCGAGCAGCAGCAGCAGCGAAACGGCCCATCTCGTCCGCACCGCCGCCGGCGCGAATTTTGCGAGCTGCACTGACTGGACGCCGCTCTCGTGCACACCTTCCTCCCTTTGCGTGGGTCATAGTGCATGTTTTTGACAGCGGGGAAATGGATTTAAGCGCGGTCAGCACTGGCGGCGATTTGCCATCGGTGTAAAGATTACTGGAAAGATTGGGACCGGGAACTGCGGGGGGAGGCAGATGCGGGTCGTCGATGCAGCGCGGCTGGAGCGCCGCCGTGCCACCGCGGTCAGGGCGCGTATCGCCCGCGACCGGCACCCCTATTTTCAGGGCGTGGCGGCCGCGCGGTATCTCCTGCGCAAGGTGTTTCGTCTGGTCGAGGAACAGGCGCGATCCGCCGGGCTGGACCCATTGGCGCATCAGGCCCTGATCCAGATCTATGGCAGCGACGATGGCGCGCTGAAGGTGCGCGAGGTTGCCGAACGGCTCGACATCACCCCTGCCTTTGCCTCGACCTTGATTCAATCCCTGGAAAAAAAGGGACTGGTGCTGCGCCGCCGCGATGCTGAGGATCAGCGCGTGATCTGGATCACCGTAACGGGAAAGGGGCGGGCAGTGCTGTACCGGATCGACGAGCAGGTGCAGGCGGGAGTCGACCGGTTCACCGGTACGCTGAGCGACAGCCGCACCGAGGCGGCGACCTCGATTCTGATGTTCTATGCCGGCGTCAGCCTCAGGCGCGACGGCGGAAAATTAGGTTAGTTGACTAATCTATTTCGCCGGTTTAGTGTGTACGGGCCTGGCGTGGAGAACCGGTTGACGGCAGGGAACGACACTTTCCGCAAGTCGATGCGCCTGCTGGCGGGCGGGGTCACGATTGTTGCGAGTGCATTCGAGGGCGCGCGGAGCGGGTTGACCGCGACGGCGGTGTGTTCGCTGGCTTTGTCGCCACCACGGATTCTGGCGTCGATCAACACCGTGGGCGACACCTTCGGAATCATTTCGCGCAGCCGCTGCATGTCGGTCAACCTGCTGTCGCTGGAGCATGAAAGGCTGGCGCGGCGCTTTGCCACCAAGCGCGCCATGCTGAGCGAAGACCGTTTTGGCGCCGGCGAATGGGGACCGCGTGTTACCGGTGCGCCGGTATTGGCCGACGCACTGGCGGCGCTCGATTGCCGGGTTGAACGGATCATTCCGCTCGACAGCCATGCAATTGTAATTGGAGTGGTGGAAGAGGTGATATTCGGTCCGGCGCGTCCGCCGCTCATTCATTTCGAATCGCATTTCACCTCGGTGCTGAACGCGGTTCCGGAACATCTGGCATGACCATAGCCAGATCGTTTCGCAAATCCGTTGTGGCGGCGCCACCGATGCGCAGCGGCGCAGATTTCCTGGCCGCGATCAGTAATGACGGAAGGCGCGTATATTGCGACGGCGAACTGGTCCGTGATGTCACCACGCACCCGTTTTTTCGTGGCGCGGCGCAATCGATCGCCAGGCTCTATGACGTCGCCGCCGATCCCGCGAACCGGGGAGTAATGACGTTTCCATCGCCCGGGACCGGCGCACCGGTGCTGCGGTGTTATCAGGTGCCGAAGACGACGGCAGATTTGGCGGCAAGGCGCGCCATGAGCCGGCGCTGGGCGGAAGAGACATTCGGCCTGATGGGCCGTACGCCGGACCATGTCGCGGGATTTCTCGCCGGCTATGCCGCGAAAACCAGTGTATTCGCCGAAGCCGGAAAACAATATGCGGACAATGTCGCCGCCTACCATGTCCACGCTCGCGACAATCATCTGTATCTTTCCTACGCGATTGTGCCGCCGCAGATCGACCGCTCAAAACCGGCACACCAGCAGTCGGATGCGACCCTTTATGCCGGCGTGGTTGGCGAACGCGACGGCGGTATTGTGCTCA
>JAGWSK010000174.1 GCA_028869355.1 Alphaproteobacteria bacterium
GCATCGAGCCCGCGCCCGTTCACGCTTTTGGCTTCCCATCGCCAGCGCAAATTCTGGTGCACGCCGCGCGACTCGGCAAATCCGGTCATGCTGTTGAGTGTCAAGCTGCGATCCCCTTCCGGCCGGGCAATTCACCCGTCAGCGCACGACTTTCTCATCCGCATGCGCGGATTTGGCCTGCTCCTGCAGCGCGCGCCAACGCGCGACATTTTTTTCGTGCTCCACTTTGGTGCGCGCGAACACATGCCCGCCGGTGCCATCAGCGACGAAATAGAGGTCCTGCGAATCGGCCGGTGTCAAAACCGCGGCAATGGAATCGCGTCCCGGATTGCAGATCGGCGTCGGCGGCAATCCGTCGATCTGGTAGGTGCTGTAAGGATTCGGCGCCTCCAGTTCATTCTTCTGGATATCGTGGCCAAGCGCGACACCCCCTGTCAGTCCATAAATAATGGTGGGGTCGGCCTCCAGCTTCATGCCGGTCTTCAGGCGATTGATGTAAACGGCGGCGACATGGGGACGTTCGGATGCGACCGACGTTTCCTTTTCCACGATCGATGCGAGTTTGATGGCATCATCGGGCGAATTGAACGGCAGGCCCGCTTTGCGCATCGGCCAGAGCCTGTCGATGACTTCGGCCTGCGCCTTGTGCATGCGCTTGAGGATTTGCCCACGCGGGGTGCCGAGTTCGAACAGATAGGTTTCGGGAAGCAGACTGCCTTCGGGCACCTGCGGCGATTTGCCGGCCAATGCCGAGTCAGCATCGATCAGGCCCACCGCCATGCTGGACGTCAGTCCCTCGGCAATGGTGAGCCGGTGCTCGATGACTTTATGGGCCACCAGCATGTCCATGACGGCCGCTTCGCTGGCCTGCGCAGGAAAGCCGTATTCCCCGGCTTTGAGTTGGTGGGCCCTGCCACGCAAAAGGACACCCGCATCGAAGGCTAAGCCGCTGCGCACCACCCCGTTCGACGCCAGCTGGTGAGCAATCGTCGCGAGACTGCTGCCGGTTTTGACGACAACGACAGTCCGCACCACGGCGGGTCCGGGTTGGCGGAAAAATTGTCCTTCCGCCCACACCGCAATTCCTGAGGCAGCCGGTACAAAGCCGAGCAGGAAGGCGATAGCGAGCGCGGGTCGCATCGCCGCTATCCGGCCGCCGAGAGCACGAGGCTTGCATTCGTGCCACCAAAACCAAAGGAGTTCGACAGCACAGTGCTGATCGGCATCTTTTTGGCCCGGTGCGGCACGAGGTCGATCACGCTTTCGACCGACGGATTGTCGAGATTGATCGTCGGCGGCGCGATGGAATCGCGAATCGCCAAAGTGCAGAAGATCGCCTCGACCGCGCCGGCCGCACCCAACAAATGGCCGATCGAGGATTTGGTCGACGACATTGCGAGCTTCGCGGCGGTGTTTCCAAACACGCGCTCTACCGCACGCAATTCGATCTCATCGCCCAGAGGTGTAGATGTCCCGTGAGCATTGATGTAATCGACTTCCGAGGCGCCGATTCCGGCGCGCTTCAGCGCCATGGTCATGGCACGGTAAGCGCCGTCGCCATCTTCGGCCGGCGCGGTGATATGGTGCGCATCGCCCGACAGGCCGTAGCCCTTTACTTCGGCGTAGATTTTGGCTCCGCGCGCTTTGGCATGCTGATATTCCTCGAGCATGACAACACCGGCACCCGCCCCCATCACGAATCCATCGCGATCCTTATCATAAGGCCGTGACGCTTTCTCAGGGGTGTCGTTGAAGGCGGTGGAAAGTGCGCGGCAGGCGACGAACCCGGCAATGCCAATCCGGCAGATGGCCGATTCGGTGCCGCCGGCCAGCATCACGTCGGCATCATCCAGGGCAATCAGGCGTGCGGCATCGCCGATTGCATGGGCGCCGGTCGAACAGGCGGTCACAACCGAATGATTCGGTCCCTTGTAGCCGAAGCGAATCGAAACATAACCCGAAGAGAGATTGATCAGCCGCCCAGGGATGAAGAACGGAGAAAGCCGGCGCGGACCTTTTTCGTGGACAAGTATGGAAGCCTGTTCGATGCCGTCGAGGCCGCCGATTCCGGAACCGATCAGAACACCAGCACGGTTTTGCTGTTCCGGTGTTTCGGCGCGGTAACCCGAATCGTCCACCGCCTGCTGTGCTGCCACAAGCGCATAGGTAATGAAGTCGTCGACGCGGCGCTGCTCTTTGCTGTCCACCCATTGATCGGGATTGAAGGTGCCGTCCGAACCGTCTCCGCGTGGGACGTCGCAGGCAATGCGCGCGGGCAGATCGTCCACCTTGAAGCGGGTGATCGGGCCCGCACCGGAACGGCCCTCGAGCAGACGCGACCAGGATACCTCAACGCCACAGCCCAACGGCGTGACGAGGCCCAATCCAGTGATCACAACCCGGCGTTGCTGGCTCATCGGAACAGACGCGACTCGCGAGGCCAGTTCTTCATCCGGTGGTCAACTCTGAGCTTTTTCGATGAATTTCACCGCGTCACCGACGGTCACGATCGACTCCGCGGCGTCATCGGGAATCTCGATCCCGAATTCTTCCTCGAAGGCCATGACCAATTCCACCGTATCGAGACTGTCGGCCCCGAGGTCCTCGATAAAACTGGCCCCTTCGGTGACCTTGTCGCTCTCCACGTTGAGGTGCTCGACGACAATTTTCTTCACGCGCTCCGCGACGTCGCTCATCTGTTTCGGCCTCTTACTTGTCGTTGTGGTTTCTATCCGTAGCCCGCTGATCCCGGTCGCCAACCCCCGCGCCGGTCAAGCCACCGCTGTGAAAGCCGCGTTTGGTATCATAATCTTTCCGCCCGCGGCAAACTGTCAAAATCTCGTGGCGGTTCTCCCCTAGAGCATGGCCATTCCACCATTCACGTGGAGGGTCGCGCCGGTGACGTAACGCGACTCCTCGCTGGCAAGGTAAAGCACGGCTCCGGCGACATCGCCGGGCTCGCCAATGCGCCCCATGGGTATGCGCGGCAGAATCTGCGCCTTCTGTTCGGGGGTCAGCACCTCGGTCATGGACGTGGCGATGAAGCCCGGCGCGACGCAATTGACCGTGATGTTGCGCGCGGCGACTTCCGCGGCCAGCGCCTTGGTCATCCCGAGAAGTCCGGCCTTGGCCGCCGCATAATTCGCCTGTCCCGGGTTTCCGGTACTGCCGACGACCGAAGTGACGGTGATGATTCGGCCCCAGCGCCGGCGCACCATCTGGCGCAAAACCGCGCGGCAGAGCTTGAATGGAGCCGTGAGATTGATGGCGACGACCTGCTCCCAGTCTTCGTCCTTCATGCGCATGAAAAGATTGTCACGCGTGATTCCGGCATTGTTGACGAGAATGTCGATCGGAGCGCCGGACGCGGCTTCCGCTTTGGCGACCAGACCATCGACTTCGGCCGGGATCCCGAGGTTGCAGGTGACCGCGAAGGCCCGGCCATCGCCCAGTTCCGCCGCCAGTCTTTCCAATTGCTCCGTACGCGTCCCGGACAGGACAGCGCGCGCGCCCTGCCCATGCAAAACCCTCGCGATGGCTGCACCGATGCCGCC
>JAGWSK010000175.1 GCA_028869355.1 Alphaproteobacteria bacterium
CCACGCGTTTGCGTGCTTCAAAGCGATCAAGCCCACGATAGGGCCCGGGGACGCTGTCGTTCAGCCTGCCATCCGGCGCGAGAATATTGATCGGCTGGAGCCCATGCCGTTTGCCGACTTCGAAATCGTTGAAATCATGTGCCGGTGTGATTTTGACGGCGCCCGTGCCCTTTTCCGGATCGGAATACGCATCAGCAATTACGGGAATGAGACGCTGCGTGAGCGGCAGATGCAAGCGCGTACCGATCATTGACTGGTAGCGCTCGTCATCCGGATGCACTGCGACCGCAACATCGCCCAGCATGGTTTCCGGACGCGTAGTGGCCACTGTAATGTATTGCGATTCGTTGCCGTCAACGGGATAGCGCACATACCAGAGCCGGCCCGGGACTTCGATGTTTTCCACTTCAAGGTCGGAGACCGCCGTCTGCAGGCGCGGATCCCAGTTCACCAGCCGCTTGTCCTTGTAGATCAAACCTTCCTTGTAGAGTGCCACGAACACCTTCAGCACCGCCCGGGACAGCCCCTCATCCATCGTGAAGCGCTCGCGGCTCCAGTCGCAGGACGCACCCAGCCGGCGCAATTGACGCACGATCGTGCCGCCGGATTCTTCTTTCCAGCGCCAGACTTCCTCCAGGAATTTTTCGCGGCCCAACTGATTGCGGGAGACCTGGCGCTTCGCCAGCTCGCGCTCGACGACCAGTTGCGTGGCAATGCCGGCGTGATCGGTGCCGGGTTGCCAGAGCACACTCTTCCCGCGCATCCGCTCAAAACGGGCGAGGGCATCCTGCAATGTGTTGTTGAGCGCGTGACCTATGTGCAGGCTGCCGGTAACATTTGGCGGCGGAATAACGATGCAGAAATTTCCTGCGTTGGATTTTCCGGTAGGGCGGAATGCGCCCGCATCTTCCCACATGCGGTACAGCCGGCTTTCGACTTCGCCGGGACGAAACGTCTTGTCGAGCATGGCAAATTCAGCCGAGGCGGCTGCGCAAATGTTCCGTAACGGCGCGCCCGAGTTCCTGTTTCAGAACGGTTTCCACCAATTGCGGGAGATTCGCGTCCATCCACTGGCGCATCAGCGGTTTGGCGGCTTCCACGAGTTCCTCTTTCAGAACCGATTCCACCAGTCGTGGCAGATTTGCATCCATCCACTCTCGCGCTAACGGTTTAATGCTGTCCAGAAGCTGGGTTTCGTGGCTGCTCACCCAAGCCTGCAGATTGGGCGCAACCGCTTCCTGCACCGAACGCGAAAACACCGTCTCGAGCATTCCGCCGGCAAAGGCCGAATATTGCTGCGATGCCTTGTCCAGAGTTTCAAATGCCCGGCCGATCGTTTGTTGCGACGAATCGGACAGCACCGGATCGCGGTTTTCAGCTTGCCGCGCGGCAGGCGCCAGCATCGATGCGCCGGGCGCCAGCATCGATGCGCCGGGCGCCAAGTTGCGCGGAGTGCTGTTGGCTTCGTCGGGAATTTCGTCGGTCAACTCCAGAACATCCGCTGTCGCATTCCCGGAACGTAAATCCGATCCTTTGGGCTTGATTGGACCCGGCTGATCCTCGGAAATGATCTTGCGTATGGACGCAAGGATCTCCTCCATCGTTGGATCATGTGGCGGCTCGGATGGCGTAGTCATATTTTCACCAGCAGTCTCTCAGGGAATCAATAAGGCAGATCGGCAATGAAAGCCATATTCGGCCAGCCGTCACAACACGGCCCGGAGACAACCCGCTTCCGGTGGCTGGGTGAATTGTGGTCGCGCAACCGGCTCGAAATCCGGCACGGATTGCGGATCGCTGCCGGCGGCCTGGCCAGCTATGCGGCCGGCCACCTGCTTGGCCTGCCGCAAGCGTATTGGGCAGTATTTACGGCCGTCCTGGTTGTGCAAGGAAGCGTTGGCGGGTCATGGAAGGCATCGACGGACCGCTTCGTCGGGACACTGTTCGGAGCGGCCTATGGCGCAGCCGTTGCAACCCTGATGCCGCACGATAACGCATTCACCCTGGGCGTGGCCCTCGCTGTTTCCCTTCTGCCCCTGGCGCTGCTATCAGCATTCTACCCTGCGTTCCGGGTCGCTCCGATTACCGCGATTATCCTGCTCCTTGGCAGCACGGGTGCCGCAGAGGGTCCGATTCGCGCCGCACTGCTGCGCACACTGGAGGTGGCGTTGGGCGGCGTTTTCGGTATGGCGGTCTCGCTGTTCCTGTTTCCTGCTCGCGCGCATATGTTGCTCGGACGCGCCGCGCAGAAGGTGTTGCAGCGGCTTTCGGAACTGTTCCCGGATCTCATTGCCGCGATCAGCGAACACTCCAGCCCGGACCCGCCTACGCATAAAGCTTCGGCGGGCGAGCTTGGGACAACATTGTCCGCCGGAGCCTTGGCGAAGGCGGAACAGCTTTTGACAAAACAAGATCGGGTGCGTGCGGCGCTCAATGAGCTTGAGAGTGTTGTGACCGAAGCGGCACGCGAACGGCGAAATCACCTTTCAGAGGATGTCGATCCCGAGCCGATTGCACGCACCTTAAGAAGAGTGCGTCACGATCTGGTGCTGATCGGCCGCATCGCTGCTGAGCCGGTCATCGCAAACCCATCCGCGGCGGCGCAAAACTGTTTGCGCCAGTTTCGCGTCACCGGCAGTGCCTATCTCGCCGCACTTGGTGATGCGTTTGCCGGGCGCCACGTGCCTCCGCCGGAAACGAATTTGGACCCTGCGATCGAACAATTGCTTACCGTGCTGGAGCAAATGGAGCCTGGTGAAAGGATCGTCGCACTGCGCTTTTACCTGCAGCAATTGCGGCGAAATCTGTTTGACTTGCACCAGCGGGCTGGTGAATTCGCCGCGGCTTCGGCCGGCCGCGGGGCCGCTGCCCAGCCCGCTAAAAACTGAAGCCGCGCGGCTTTGCGAATCCGGGCAATACCGGAAGCCAGGCATCGAATGCCGCGCGTTCGCCGATGGCATTGCCATGTTTGACATAAAGGCACCCATAGCCGGCCGCGCCGTCCCGCTTTACTGCGACCAGCCGTCCGCCGTCCGTGAGCTGACCCAACACGACCTTGGGCTCCACCTCGATGGCGCCGTCCATGAAGATAACGTCAAAAGGTGCGCGTGCCGGATACCCGTCGGTCAGACGTCCGCGCGCCACGTGCACATTTCGCGCTCCCACCTCCTGCAGCCTGAGTTGTGCGAGTGAAATCAGTTCTTCCTGCTCATCGAGCGCAAAAACGTGCGCCCCAAGCATGCCCAGCACTGCGGCGGAATAACCTGTCCCGCAGCCGATATTGAGTACGATGTCCGTCGCTGAAATGGCGGCAAGTTGCGCCAGTTTCCCGAAGCAGCGGGCATCCATCAGCACGCGATTGGGCGCAAGCTCGATGCATCGCTCCATATAGGCCACCGGCCGGAACCGTTCCGGAACGAAAATCTCGCGCGGGATGGTTTCGACGGCGCGCAAAAGGCGCCCATCCAGGACGTCGTTGGTGCGCAACTGCGCCGCCACCATGTTGGCGCGCTGGACGGCGGTATCGAACATGATCAATTCCGGAAATCGGGAGGGCGGCTGGCTGTATAGAGAAGCCGCGGTGGGATGACAATCGTGCGAAATTCGTGAACTTCGCGTGCCGATCACGTATAATAGGTGAATGAACGCGCGAATACTTGCTGCCGTCGCGATTGCGCTGACTTCGGGCGCTGCGGGCTATTTCGTTCACGGCGCGGTGGAGGGTTCGGCGATTCCCGTCGAAACAATGGCGGCGCCCCCGCCCGATTCCATCCGCGTCCTCTATAGCCTGACGGCGAAGCGCAACGACCGTGAGGTGATCGCGCTGGTCGATTCGGCCGAGCGCCATGTTTACTTCGCAATGTACGAATTCACTCTGCGCGACATCGCCGATGCGCTGGTCGCCGCCAAAAAACGCGGCGTTGATGTCGAGGGCGTTGTCGATTCGGAAGAAAGCGCCAAATCCTACGGCCGGCCGATTGTTGCCGAACTGATTGCGGCCGGCATTCCGGTGAAGACCGAAAAACATGCGAGCGGCAATGGAATCATGCACATCAAGGCGCTCGCCACGGAAAAGGCCTATGCCCTCGGCAGTTACAACTGGACGGCTTCGGCGACGAACGAGAACGACGAGTTGCTGGAGATCGGCACGTCACCGCAACTGGTGCAGACCTACAACTCGATTCTGAAGAAGCTGATCGATCAGTATCCGGAGGCCGATACCACCGCAGCCGACACTGAACCGGCCGGAGTCTTCGATATTTCTGAAGCATCCGAACATGTCGGCCAAACCGCGCGCGTGCGGGGAACGCTGATCAACGCGCACACCTCGGCCAGCGGCACGGTCTTTCTCGATTTTTGCCGCCAATACCGCTCCTGCCCGTTTTCCGCCGTGATATTCGCCGACGATGCGAAGCAGTTCGGCGATCTTTCGAAATTCGCCGGCAAGGAGATTACCGTATCGGGCAAAATTTCGTCCTATCAATCGCGGGCCGAAATCATTCTGAGAAGCCCAGACCAGATCAGGGAAAGCCGCGGCGAATAGGTTTGGCTGTGGCTTTTCACGGCAAAATGCGGTAGCGGCTGCCTGCTCCCGAATGTTTGTTCCCGGCCACGTGGCGGAGTGGTGACGCAGCGGTCTGCAAAACCGTTTACCCCGGTTCAATTCCGGGCGTGGCCTCCAAATTTTCCTCCAGAAGCTCCAACTGGATGGTCCTTCGGAACCAATGGCGTAGATCCGGGGCCGTTGGCGACGGCGCTGATAGCAGCAGTCATCGGACTGCTTGCCATGACGCAGCCGCCAGTTGGCCCGACAGCTTGCGTCATTTGGTCCGTAAGTTTCGCTACAGGGAACCCGACGCCCGATCGGGCGTTGTGGGTTTACCGGGAGGATGCGGAAACGGATACTGGAGCAAGACTGTTGGCGCACTTACCGGGGAACGCCCGCGGGTTCCGTCAGGATTTCAAACTGTCGCAACATAGTTTGGGGTGAAGCGCTTGCGATTGTCGAAAACTCGGTGCACTTGTCCCGACTGATACGCTGTCCATGCCCGACAGAGCCAGCAATTTCAAGCCGTTTTCAGACATCGAGAATGATGCGCTC
>JAGWSK010000176.1 GCA_028869355.1 Alphaproteobacteria bacterium
CGCGGCGTCACCGTACCCCTGCTGCTGCGCTCGCTGGGTTCGCCGAATGTGCTGATCAATCAGGATCTGTGCGGCGGCTGCCGTGGCGTGAGCAGCCGCGTCACCGGTCTCGATATCGTGCGCGGCGAGGACATCGAACACGCCCGTTGCGCTCTGGTGGTGGGACGCAATTCCTATGCCGCCAATCCGGTCGAATGGACGGCGCTGAAGAACCTGAAAAAGCGCGGCGGGCGCGTCATCGTGCTCGACCCGAAACGGACGCCGGCGGTGGACGTCGCCGATCTGTGGCTGCGCCCGCGGCCCGGGACGGATGCCGCCATCGGCCTCGCCATGCTGCATGTGCTGATCCGCGATGAATTGTACGATCATGAATTCGTCGCGCAGTGGTGCACCGGATTTGATGCGCTGAAGCAGCGCGTTGCCGAATTCACACCGGAAGCCGCGGGGCGCGTGACCGGAGTTCGTGCGGCCGATATCGAATCCGCGGCCCTTATCTATGCCAATGGGCCGTCCACTTTCGTCAGTGGTCACGGCATCGACGCGTTCAGCGCAGGCGTGCAGACATTCCGTGCCTTCCATTGTCTGGTTGCAATCAGCGGCAATGTCGACCGGCGCGGCGGAAATCTGCGGGTGAAGAAGCCGCGCGGCTTTCGCGATTTTTCCCAGGTGGTGCATGATCCGGCTTTCCGGCTGCCGCGCGAAATCGAGCAACAGCGCATCGGCGCAGCCCAATTTCCGCTGTGGTCCGGACCCGAAGGCTGGCAGGCCGCCTGCCACAACCCTTCGGCGATCGCTGCGATGCTGACCGGCAGTCCCTACCCGTTGCGCGCGATGTATGTCAGCGGCGTCAATCCGGTCGTGACCTATCCGGATACGCACAAAACCGTGGCCGCGCTGAAGTCGCTGGATTTTCTGGCCGTGGCCGGTGACATGATGACGCCGACCGCGGCACTCGCAGATATCGTGTTGCCGAAAACCACGGGTGTTGAAGAGGAAGACGTCAAACTCTCCCCCGGCGGCTGCATCACCTACACCAACCCGGCCGTGCCCCCCCAGGGCGAGGCGCGCTGCGATCTGGACATCGCGATTGCGCTTGTTGACCGGATGCAGGCGCGCGGAGCGGTGACGAAAAACCTGTTCCGCTGGCGCACGCAATCGGAGTTCACGCAATTCCTGCTCGGCGACAGTGGAATCGGAATTGAGGAATTGCGGCGCGACGGATATGCGCGTTTCGAATACCGGCTGGGCGATTTTGCCGAACGCCCCTTCCCCACGCCCAGCGGCAAGATCGAGCTTTACGCGAGCAGACTCGCCAGCCTCGGCCTTGATCCCCTGCCCAATTTCATACCACCGGTCGCCGATTCATCAGGAAAGGATATTCGCGAGAATTTCCCGCTGCTGCTGCTCACCGGAGATCGCGAAAAGACCTACCACCATTCGCGATTCCGCGAACAGGATTGGGCGCAGAAGGTGTCGCCCGATCCGAGGCTTCTGATCCACCCGGAAACCGCGCGCGAATTGTCGTTCGATGACGGCGCCTGGGTGCGGCTGGAAACGGAACATCTGTCCGGCACATGCCTGTTGAGGCTGAAATTGACGGATGCCACACCACCGGGCGTCGTCAGTACCGGAATGGGATGGTGGAAGCCGGGTTCGACCACGGCATTCCACGGCGCGTACGAGATTAATATCAATGCCGCAGTGAGTTACGACGGGCCCTGGGATCCGATGTCGGGATCGGCCGATACGCGCGGGCGGCGCTGCCGGATCAGCGCGGCTTAACTTCGATACCTGCGCCGCGCAAAATCGGTTAAGGTGAAAATGCTTGAGCATCGGGAGGGAATCATGCGCAACCCTGGCTTGTTTGTTACCATCGCCGCAATCGCAGTTTTGACCGCATCCGCGACTTCTGCCGCGCCTGCCACATCGCCATTGCGGACGATCCGGATTCTCAGCTCGGCAGGTGCGCGCGGATTGGTCGAAGGCTGCACCGCCTGGGCGGAAAAAAACCGCGTAACTGTTGCGATGGCGGTCCTGGACTGGGGCGGCAACCTGATCGAATCGCATGCCATGGAAGGCTCGGCGCCGAATGCGATCGATACGGCTTTGCTGAAAGCGCGCAATGCGCTGCGTTGGCGGCGTCCAAGCTCGGAAACCGCGCAGATCGTGCGTAGCGGACAGAACCTTGCGCCCACCTATATCCGCGGTGATTTTCCCATGCCGGGAGCGGTTCCAATCGTCGTCGACGGGCAAGTTGTTGGTGCAATGGGTGTCTCCAGTGGCGACGGCGAGAAATGCGCCCAGGCCGGAATGGACGCGGTGTTCGGCAAGACCGCCACCACGAAATAAAACCATAACCTCGCTTGAGCACTGACCCGCGGAGGCATCCGATGCGTCGTTCGTCTGTCGTCCTGCTGCTTGGTGCGCTTGCATTCCTGCCGCAAAATGCGTCCGCCGCCGCCGGCCAGCAGGAGGTTGATCTCAAGCTCGTGCTGGCGATGGACGTGTCCGGCAGCATCGACAACGACGAATTGCAGCTTGAACGCGAAGGCACGGCAGAGGCATTTGCCGATCCGGAAGTGGTGCAGGCGATCCAGAACGGCTCGTTTGGCCGCATTGCCGTGGCGATGGTCGACTTCTCCAGCGATCCCTACAACAAGATCGTCGCCGGCTGGCACATCATCCATGACCGGCAGTCGGCGCTGCAATTCTCCGACTTTGTGCGGAAAATTCCGCGCTCGGTCGGGCACCGCACTTCGATCAGCAGCGCGCTGGAACTCGGCACAGTGATGCTGGAGAGCAGCGACAAGGACATCACCAGCAGCCGCAAGGTGATCGACGTCTCCGGCGATGGTCCGAACAACTGGGGCCATCACATGCAACCGGTGCATGATCGCACCGTCGCCAATGGGATCGTGATCAACGGATTGCCGGTCATGGATGAGAGGGCAAACGGCTATTTCCCGGATCTCGACAAATATTACGCCGCCTGTGTTGCGGGCGGGCGCGGTTCGTTTGTGATCGTGGTGCGCAATTACCGCGACTATTCAGCCGGAATGCGCCGCAAACTGGTGCTTGAAATTTCGCAGAACGGCAGTCCCGCACAACAGGCGGCACTGGCGCGCGAAGCGCTGCTGACGCGAGTTGCGGCAGCGGCGGGCGGGCCGAATGCCGCTCCGCCGCTGCTGCGCCCGGGCCGGAATGAATTCTCCGACCAGTGCGACGACGTCACAGGTCCCTTCAGCTTTGGCAATTTCTGAGTCAGTGCGGCGCCGTCCAGCTGATGCCGACGATCGGCCAGTAAAGCGGCACGAGCACGAACAGAACCACGCCTTCGATCACGCTGAGCGCGAGACCGACCTTGAACATGTCGCGGCTGTCAAAATAGCCGTAGGACAGCCCCTGCACGAGTACGGATGATTGGTACACAAACAATTTGCCGCCCGACGCGAACGCGAGCACCATGGCGATGGCCATGGGATTGAGCGCATGGGCGTGGGAAAAACCGATCATCACCGGCAGCGAGGTGCTGAGCATCGAGAGTTCGCTGCCGAGCAGGAAGTGATAGAAGAACCCCGCCCAGTAAAGCACGCTTGGTCCCCATAGCGTGCCGCCGAGCCACGGCGTCATCCAGGACACCATGGCGCCGGTCAGCACATTCAATGCGCCGGTCTGGATCAGTACGGTTCCCATACTGAGCGCCGTGCCGAGAAATACGGTGAGAAGGAAATTGACGCCGCGAACGTCTTTCACTGTCAACACGCCGATCCCCGGCAGGACAAGGACCAGCCCGGCACCGAGTGCCACCACGGCAGGATCGATGTGATGCGCGAAATCCGTCGCCCACAGGATGATGGCAACCACGAGCACGAGCGCGGTCTTTTTCTCGGCTGCGGTCCAGGGCTTGCGGGCAGCCAGCTTGCCGGCGGCGCCACCCTCGGGAATCCGGCGCCGTTCGGGCGGATAAAGCCAGATCACGACCAGCCACGACGCGGCGACGGTGACGAGAATTGCCGGCAGATAGGCGATGAAATATGTGCTCCAGGGAATTGCCTGGCCGGTGATCCGTTCGACCAGGCCGCGGGCGAGAACGGTCGCGCCGCCGGCCAGGATCATCTTGTTAAATAACCCGCAGCTATAGGTGAGAATCACAAACAGCCCGCGCCCGATGCGGCTGCCCTTTTCGACCCCGAACGCATTCACGATGCCCATGACCATCGGCGCCAGGATTGCGAGCTGCGCCATGCCGGAAGGGACGACAAAGTTCAGCAGCAGGACGAGCATGATGACGGCGAGCAGCAGGCCGCCATAGGAGGCGCCGGCGACACTCATGCCGATGCGGCCGATGCGCGCCGCGATTCCAGATTTGGCGGCAGCTTCGCCCATCAGAACCGCGCCGAAGAGAAACCAGGGGGAGTTGTCGGCGAAGCCCGAGAAAGCGGTCTCGAACTTCACTACGCCCAACGCCCAGAACAGATAACAGCCGATCAGGCCGGTGATGCCATGTTCGACCGGCTCAAAAATCCACCAGGCGACCATGAAGACGGTGATCGCCAGCGCATGTGAAATGACCGGATCGGGTGCGATCGGCGAAAACCAGACCGCGAGCCCGGCCAGCGGTCCAAGCGCGATTCCGGCCGCGCGGCGAAAATTCCCGCGGGCAGATGCGCCAGGAGCATGAATCACTGTGTCGGCGGCGGTCATCGGGAGCTCTCACGGCGGACCCCGCAGCTTTTCAGAATAACGCCGTCAAGGTCAAATGCATGCCGTTGCCGGAGCAGGCGGATTTTGAAATAACCAGCGTATGGGTTCGGCCATGCACAACGGCTCGTCAGACCTTACCGCGCTGATTCAGCCAGGGCGCGTGCATCGGCGCGTCTATATCGATCCAGAAATTTTCGAACTGGAAATGGAGCGGATTTTCGGCCGTGCCTGGCTATTTGCCGGCCATACCAGCCAGGTACCGAAGCCGGGCGATTACATCACCATCGAACTGGCGCGGCAGCCGGTGATCATGATCCGGCACAGCGACAACAGCATCAAACTTCTGTTCAACCGTTGCAGCCATCGCGGGGCCAGGGTTGCGCCATTGCGGTCCGCAAGTGCGCCGCGGCTTGTCTGCTGCTATCACGGGTGGACCTATGACAGCGATGGCACGCTGCTGAACGTGCCGGTGCCGGAAGGTTGCGCCGCCACATTTGACAAGCGCCAATTTGGACTGTCGCCGCTGCCGCGCATGGGCATTTATCGAGGCTTCGTCTTTACCAGCCTCGGGCAGACCGGCATCAGTTTCGAAGATCACATCGGACCGATGAAGTCGTCGATCGATGATCTTGTCGACCGGGCACCCGACGGTGAACTCGCGCTGGATGCGGGACGTCACCGCTATGTCTTTGAAGGCAATTGGAAGCTGCAGGTCGAGAATGTGCTGGATTCCTATCATGTGCCGTTCAGCCATGCCTCGACCGTGAACGATAAGGGCGTGCAGTTCGCACGGCGCGAAGGTGACAAAGCGGGTGCCGCTGTGGTGGACGCGGATAAGAACCGCACGGCAGCGCCGTGGAAACAGCGGCGGAGTTATGTCAGCGGCAATGGCCATGGCTGGACCAGCAACACGCTGCTCGACGACGGCAAACGTTCGAGCCCCGCATTCGACGAATACCGCCGCGTTCTGGCGCAGAAGATCGGCGCCGAGCGGGCCCGGCAGATCCTGACGCCGAGACTGCACAATTCGCTGATCTATCCCAATATGTCCATCATGGGTTTGAACATCCATGTGCGGGTGATCAATCCGGTTGCGGTGGACCGGACGGAAGTGACGATTTTTCCGGTGCGGCTGGTGGGCGCGCCGGCGGCAATGAATTTCGGCAATATCCGGCTGCTGAATGTCACACATTCGGCGGCATCTTTCGTGCAGACCGACGATCTTGAATCATTTGTCCGTGTCCAGAGCGGTTTGCGCAGCCAGGGTGGTGACTGGGTGGATATCTCACGGGGCTTAGGCGAAGAAGAGCCCGACCGCGAACTGAACGCGACCCGGGAACTTGCGACCCACGAAATGGTGGTGCGCGCGCAATACCGCGCCTGGCTCGATTATATGCGGGGCACCGCGTGATGGATGCGGGTGAAGCCGAGCGGTTCCTGTTTTATGAAGCTAGGCTTTTGGATGAGCGCCGGTTTCGTGAGTGGATGGGATTGTTTGCCGAAAATGGCACCTATTGGGTTCCGGCCGTACCCGGCCAGGAAAGCCCGTTCGATCAGGCATCGCTGTTTTATGACGATCGTGAGTTGATGCAGACCCGGATCGCGCGGCTTGAACATCCGCGGATTCACATCCAGACGCCGCCGTCACGCACGGCGCATTTGATTGGAAATATCACGCTCGAAGATTCGGTCACGCTGGACGAGTATGCCGTCGCATCGACGGTCATCATGGTGGAATACCGCAACGAGAAGCAGCGGATATTTGCCGGGCGCCAGCACCACCGATTGCGCCGCGAGGGCGAAGGACTGAAGATCGTGCAGAAGCGCGTCGATCTGATCAATTGCGACGCGGCATTCGAAGCGATGGCTGTTCCCATTTAATAATTGTGCGCCCCGCGACTAGCGTGGGCGCACCGAGCGTTCTCCTCCCCCCCGCGAAGCGCGATGGTTCGGCTAAGCCAGAAGTCCCTCGATTTCCGTGATCAGCTTTTTGTCTTCCGGCGCGACTTTGGACGGATAAATGCCCACGAGTTCGCCTTTGCCGTCGATGAGATATTTATGGAAATTCCAGCGCGGCGCCGCGGCATCGCCGGCCTGCGCTGTGATCCAGTGATAGAACGAATGCGCATTCCGGCCACTGACCTCGTATTTCGCAGTCATCGGAAAGGACACGCCGTAATTTTTCGTGCAGAAGTTCCGGATCTCTGCCTCACTGCCGGGTTCCTGACGTCCGAAATCATTGGATGGCACGCCGAGCACAATCAGGCCGCGATCCTTGTATTTCCGCCACAGTGATTCGAGACCGGCATATTGCGGCGTGTATCCGCATTCGGAGGCGGTATTGACGACCAGTACCGGGTGACCAGCGTAGTCCTTCAGCTTCAGCGTTTTGCCGTCGATCGACTTAAATTCGAAATCGTGCGCAGTCATTGATGCTCCGCAACCTGCCTCTGCCGGACGTCATACTACGCTGGTCTGCGCTAGCGAAGACCTACTTCTTAGCTGAACCCCGCAAGGCTCACGCACGCGGAACAGAAATCGCAAAGCGTCCGCACGCAGCGCGTTCGCGCTGCGGCGACTGTACAACGGGCCGCGCAAAGCGCGGCGGGCGCGTGCGGGATGCGGCCGTCGAATTGCCCGAAGTGGTTCAGGCGCGCTCCGGCAGATGCACAATGATGGGCCGGTGACCGGTGGCTTCCAGAAAGTTGATCAGCGCTTCCGAAGAAATCGCGGTGGTGCGGTCATTGCGCATGGGATGGAAATTCACCGTGCCGTCGCGTGCAAGTTCTTCGTCGAGAACCACCGTCACTTGCGAGTCGCGGTCATTCATTACCGCAAACGGGCTGACCGCGCCGGGCACGACACCAAGCAGTCTGATCAGGTCTCCGGCTTTGCCGAAGGAGAAGCGTGGCGCGGGAAGCGTTTTTGCAAGCGCGTTCAGATCGACCGCGAGTTCTTCCCGCGCCACCACCAGCCAAAATCGGCCTTTGCGGTCTTCCAGGAACAGGTTCTTGGTGTGCAGTCCGGGCAGGCTGCCCCGCAGGTGCCTGGCCTCTTCTACCGTGAAGACGGGAGCGTGAGCATGGGTTAACCAGGCGATCCTTAAGTCGGAAAAGCGCCGGTAAAGCGCGGTTTCGCGCTCATCCGGCACGGGCAAATCGGGGATTTCAGAGGATTGCGCGGGTTTGTTCATGTTGCGACTATTGAAACTTGGCGGCGCAGTTGCAATAAAACTCGACGGAGCGCGGGCGTAGCTCAGGGGTAGAGCATAACCTTGCCAAGGTTAGGGTCGCGCGTTCGATTCGCGTCGCCCGCTCCAATTTTCCCAAGGAAAAGCTGAACTTTTCGAGGGCTGGGTTTCACCGGTTCTGGTGTTGTGAGAATTCCGTGAGAATTCACGGCGCGCCGCAAGCGCAAAAACCAGGCGTCCAGAGCCCGGGACGCATCGCGCAAGTAGTCGGGATCGAACTCCCCATAACCGGCGGTAATCCGAAAATCGCGCCGCCGGTGGCCGAGTTGCATGGCGATCTGATCTTCCGGCACACGGGCCAACCTCAGCACTGATGCCGCCTTGTGGCGAAAGCTATACGTCGAAATCTCGGGGAGGTTGACGCTCGGCTGCGAGCG
>JAGWSK010000177.1 GCA_028869355.1 Alphaproteobacteria bacterium
CTCGCCGAAATCGATGGTGAGCTTGTACGCCGGTTTGCGTGCTTCGGGAAAATCCTGAACATCGATGATTGTACCGGCGCGCAGCTCAACTTTCGCAAAGTCGTTCCAGGTGATCTGTTCCATGGGATCTCGCAGTGCGTAATGGCCCGACATATCACGACCGATAAATCTGGTTTGGTTTATTCCGGTATACTATGCCGGCAATCGGGCGTGAAAAATGCAGCGTGGGGCGGGGGTGCGAGTAGGGCAGTACGATTACATCATCGTCGGGGCGGGGTCGGCGGGTTGCGTTCTCGCCAACCGGCTGAGTGAAGACGAAGGCGCGCAAGTTTTGCTGCTGGAAGCGGGCGGCGCCGACCGCCACCCCTGGCTGCACATCCCGCTCGGCCTCGGACGCATGCACAAGTCGCGCATGTTCGACTGGGGTTATGACAGCGAACCCGAACCCGCGCTGAACGGCCGGCGCATTGAAGCGATGCGGGGCAAGGTGCTGGGCGGCAGCTCATCCATCAATGTGATGGCGTTCACGCGCGGCGATCCAGCGGATTACGACCGCTGGGCGCGCAATGGTGCGACAGGCTGGTCCTACGCCGATGTGCTGCCCTGGTTCAAACGCTGCGAAGCTTTCGAGGACGGCGAAAGCGAATATCGCGGCGGGCGCGGACCCATCGGCGTCGAATGGGCGAAAACCCGCGATCCGCTGTTCACGGCCTGGCTGGATGCGGCCAGATCCGCCGGCTATCCGGTCATCCATGATTACAATGCACAAACGCATGAGGGCTTTGGCCGCAGCCAATATTCCATCCGGAACGGCATGCGCTGCTCGGCGTCGGTGGCCTATCTGCGCCCCGCGCTGAAGCGGCCAAACCTGCATGTGGTCACCCATGCGCATGTGCTCCGTATCCTGACGAAGAATACGCGCGCAACCGGCATCGAATATGAATGCAAGGGCGAGAGGCGCGAGGCTTTCGCCGACAGCGAAGTGATCGTCGCCGCCGGGGCGTTCAACTCGCCGCAAATCCTGATGCTGTCCGGCATCGGTCCGCACGCGCAGTTGCAGAAATCGGGAATCAAAGTGTTGGCCGACCTGCCGGTCGGACGCAATCTGCATGACCATGTTGCGGTGCTGATCATGTATGCCCGCCGCGATGCCGGCCCGTTCCGCGATGCGATGCGGCTGGACCGCATGTCATTGGCCATGCTGCAGGCCTGGCTTACCGGCACCGGAGCGGCGACGGTGGTGCCCGGCGGATTGCATGCCTTTATCCGGACGCGCCCTGAACTCGCAGTCCAGGATATCGAATTCATGTTCCGCGGCGCGCCGCCACACGCCCATCTGTGGTTGCCGCCGTTCAACCGCGCCTACGCCGACGGCTTTGGCATCCGTCCGACTTTGCTGCACGGCCAGAGTCGCGGCGAAGTGCGGCTGTCGCCCGGCCATCCAATGATGCATCCTGAGATCGTGTTCAATCTGCTGACCGCGCGCGGTGACATCGAAATCTTGCGCGAAGGATTCAGGCGGGCGCGCGAAGTTGCGCATCAGAAGCCGCTGGACCCGTTTCGCGGCGCCGAAACATCGCCGGGCGACAAGGTGCAGAGTGACGCGGAAATCGATGCGTGGATCCGCAAGACCTGTGTCACCGCGCATCATCCGGCCGGGACCTGCCGCATGGGGACGGGCGAAGATTGCGTGCTCGATCCGCAACTGAGGGTGCGCGGAATTGAAAATCTGCGCGTGGTGGATGCCTCCGCGATGCCGGATCAGGTTTCGGCCCATATCAATGCGACCGTCATCATGATTGCCGAAAAGGCCGCAGATTTGATCCGCAAAGCCCCGATACGAGCGGCAAAAGAACCTGCGCGTGCAGTTGCGCCCGCGTAAGCGCTTTCGGTACTGTCCCCACCGGCAGAATTGATCCGGGATACCGGAATGAATGTGATCACGCGGGAGCGGCTGCAGATCAGGCCGCTGACCAGGCATATTGGCGCGGAAATCCGTGGCGTCGATCTGAAGCAACGGCCGGATGATGAAACCATCGCCCGGATTTACCAGAGCTGGCTCGACCATCTGGTGCTGGTGTTTCCGGATCAGGATTTGAGCCAGGAAGATTTGCTGCGGGTCACCGGCTATTTCGGCGAGCCCGGGCATCTCGACCGGCCGGCAAAATATCATCCGCCGGGTTTTTCGCGCGTGTTGCCGGGGATCATGCTGATCTCGAATATCCGCGAGAATGGCGAGCCGATCGGGGCGCTGCCGGATGGCGAGATGATGTTCCACCACGACATGATTCATAAGGAAGTGCCGAGCAAGGCGACATTGCTTTATTCGGTCGAGATTCCATCCAGCGGCGGAAACACGCTTTTTGCGAGCGGTTATGCGGCCTATGAGATGCTGGACCCGGCGATCCGCAGCAAAGCGGAAGGGCGGCAGGCGCTACATCACTATAATTATGGGTCGACGCAGCGCGGCGATGATCGCGGCGTGGCGGCGTTCAACGAATGCATGCATCCGGTGTTCCGCACGCATGAGGAAACCGGGCGCAAGGCGGTTTATGTGAACCGGCTGATGACGGTGAAGATCGACGGAATGGACGCGCGCGAGAGCGACACAGTGTTGAACGCGATCTTCGATCACGCCGAAAAGCCGGAATTTGTCTACGAGCATGTCTGGCGCAAAGGCGATCTGCTGCTGTGGGACAATCGCTGCTCGTCGCATGCGCGGACGGACTTTCCGGCGCAGGAGCGGCGGCTGATGCTGCGCACGACCGTGCGCGGCACCACGCGGCCGGTTTAAGGCATGCCTCGATTGTTCAGAACGCTCCCCTCACCCAGCCGTGCGCTCGCTTGCGCTCGCTGTCCCCTCCCCGAAATCGCAAAGCGATTTCGATTTCCGCGCTCGCCGACAGCTCTGCTGTCGTCCAGACGCGCTTCAACCCTCAAGGGGAGGGTTGAGTGGGGAAGACGACCGAACGCGATCAGTGTTGTGTTGGTGGTTTTGGTGGCGTTGAGTGTGCCGGGGGCGGCGTTGGCGCAGAACGCGTTTTATCGCGGCAAGACGGTTACGCTGATCGTCAGCGACGCGGCCGGCGGCGGCTATGACATCATGGCGCGCACGATTGCGAAATATCTCGGCAACCACATCGCCGGTGGCCCGCGTATCGTCGTGCAGAACATGCCGGGCGCGGGCGGCATTGTGGCGATGAATTATCTGTACACCACGGCGCCGAAGGACGGCACCATGATCTCCGCGGTGGACAACAACACGCCGGTTGAGCCGCTGCTCGGGACGCCGGAGGCGAGGTACAACGCACGGCGCTTCAACTGGCTGGGCTCGCCGACGGTGGAAACCGGGTTGGTGATTGTCTGGCACACGGTGCCGGTCAATTCGGTTGACGATCTGCGGAAGCACGAAACCTCGATGGGTGCGTCGGGCGCCAATTCGACGCCGAGTTTCTATGCGCGGCTGATCAACGCGACGCTTGGCACGAAGATGAAAATCGTTGCCGGCTATACCGGCCAGACCGATGTGTATCTGGCGATGCAGCGCGGCGAAGTGGATGGCGCGCCCAGCATTTTCCTGAACACACTGAACGCGACACAGCCGAACTGGCGGACCGATAAGAAGATCAAGGTGCTGCTGCAATATGGGCTCGAGCGCGCGCCTTCGCTGCCAAATGTGCCGTCCGCGCTGGATGTGGCGAAAAGCGCGGAAGACAAAATGCTGCTGAAGGCAGGGCTGGCCGAGGTCGGGCTGGGACGGCCCTATCTGATGCCGCCGGGCGTGCCTGCGCCGCTGGTGGCCGAGATGCGCATGGCTTTCGCGGCGACATTTGCCGATCCGGCTTTCCTTGCCGATACGCGGCGGATGAATCTCGGCGTCAATGCACCGCGCAGCGGCGAGCAACTGGCGAAGACCATTGACGATGCCTATCGCACGCCGCCGGAGATCGTGCAGCGGCTGCGCAAGCTGTCTTTGCACTGACCATGGCCAAACTTTCGCGACTGGATCCATCGCTCAGCGGTCACAGCTCGGGTCTGGTCCTGTTCGATACGCTGAATGGCTATCTGCATCCTGTTGACGCGACGAAGGGGGCGTTTCTCGCCGAACGCAAGATCATCGAGAAGCTGAAATTGTTGCTGGATGGTGCGCGCGGCGTCGGAATGACCGTGTTCTATCCCTCGGGCGCGCATGCGGTGGATGATGCGGATTCGGTGGACCGGCTGACCGACACCGACATGGATCTGCGGGAGGGTGGCGGGCGCGACAAGCCGATCCGGCCGCACTTCCATCGCGGTTCAAAGGACGCGGAAATCGTGCCGGAACTCGCGCCCGCGCGGGGCGACATCGTGGTGCCGAAACAGCGGTGGAGTTCGTTTTACCAGACCAATCTCGACTTGCAGCTTCGGGTTCGCGAGATCGGAACCATCATTATCGCCGGCGGTTCCACCGATGTCGGGATTGCCAGCACCGTGTTCGCGGCGCGCGACCTTGATTATGGCATCGTCGTTGTGCGCGATGCGTGCTATTCCACCCGCGGACCCAACCACGACTTTTTCATGGACCGGGTGTTCCCGCGCATGGCGCGTGTCGTGACCGCGGAGCAGGCGGTTTCGCTGATGATCCGGTGACGCGATGCAGGAAATTGTAACCGAACTGCTGAAATGTCCGAACGGCATGCCGGTCTTCCTGGCGCAGCCGAAGAAGCCGGGCCGCTATCCGGCGGTGGTGCTGATGCATGAACGCTATGGTCTGGTCCAGCACACGCAGGATCTGGCCACGCGCTGTGCTGCCGATGGATTTGTCGCAGTCGCGCCGAATTTCTTTTTCCGTCATCCCGATCCGAAGGCGCTGACCGCGGGCGATTCCCGCTATGACATGAGCGATCCGGAATCGGTGGACAGTCTGGAAGCGGTCCTGTCCGTTCTCGAAAGCCAGCGCCTTGCCGACATAAACAAGATCGCGGTGGCGGGATTTTGTCAGACCGGACGGCACCCGCTGGTGTTCGCGCGGACGCGCCCGATTCAGGCGGTGGTCGTGTGGTATGGCGCCGCGAATGGGCGCGAATGGGACGTGAATGCGCTGCAACCGGAGCCGCTGGACAAAATCATCGCGGCGCTGCCCTGTCCGGTGTTCGGCGCCTTCGGATCGGACGATCACCTGATTTCGATTCCTGATGTCGGCCGCTTCCGCAATGCGCTCGAGCAGCACAACAGGTCATACGACATTCATCTCTATGCCGGCGCGCCGCATGGCTGGCTCAATGACACCATGCCCGGGCGTTACCGCAAGCCGCAGGCGGAGGCCGCGTGGTCGGCGCAACAGCGATTCTTACGCGCGGTGTTTGCCGGAGAATGGCCGGGGAGCCAGGTGCGCTGGCAGTTCGAGTGCGAATTCGGCCGCGATTACGATTTTTCGAAGAATCGCCGGCAGGCGTGACATGGCGCAAAGTGCGGCGGTGCAGTCCGGATTGGCGCGCGCGGTTGACCAGGCGCTGGAGGCGGCTTCCCGGGGCCAGGGCATCGCGCGCGAAGATGCGCTGCGGCTGATCGAGAGCGCCGATACGCGCGCGCTTTGCGCGATCGCAGCGGCACTGCGCGACCGGTTCAAGGGCCGGATCGTCAGTTACTCCCGCAAGGTGTTCATTCCGCTGACCCATCTGTGCCGCGATTATTGCGGCTACTGCACATTTCGCAGCGATCCAAAACCGGGTGTTGCCGCCTATATGACGCCCGACGAAGTCCTTGCCGTGGCGCAGGCGGGCGTGCGGGCGGGATGCAAGGAGGCGCTGTTCAGCCTCGGCGATCAGCCGGAGCAGATATTTCCCGAGGCGCGCGAGTTTCTGCGCGCGAGAGGGTTTTCGCGCACGCTGGAATATCTCGCCGCGATGGCCGAACTTGTGTTGCGCGAGACCGGTTTGCTGCCCCATTCCAATCCTGGTCTGATGCCGGCCGATGACATGGCGCGTCTAAGGCGCAGCAATGTCAGCCTCGGACTGATGCTGGAATCGACGAGTTTACGCCTGCGCGCTAAGGGCGCGGCACATTGGCGCGCGCCGGACAAGGCGCCGGCGCTCCGTCTCAGGACGATCGAAGAAGCCGGGCGGCAACGTATTGCCTTCACCACCGGGATTCTGATCGGCATCGGCGAAACACCGGCCGAGCGCGTGGATTCGCTGTTTGCGATTGCGGAGCTGCACCGCCGTTATGGTCACATCCAGGAGGTTCTGGTGCAGCCGTTCCGCGCCAAGCCGGACATCCGAATGGCGAGCGCGGATGATCCTTCGGTGGAAGATTTGCAAAGGACGATCGCCGTCGCGCGCATCATCATGCCGGAGTTGAACGTCCAGTCGCCACCCAATCTGGTGCGCGATGATTTCCCCGATCTGCTGACCGCCGGCATCAATGATTTCGGGGGCGTTTCGCCGGTGACGAAAGATTTCATCAATCCGGAGGCGGCCTGGCCGCAGATTGCGGTGTTGCAGCAGCGCACCGAACATTGTGGATTTGAATTGCGCGAGCGGCTGGCGATCTATCCGGAATTCGCGCGGTCAGTGGACGAGTGGACCGATGCGGCACTGGCCGCGCCTTTGGCGGCGCATCTCGGACCCGATTTTTACGCGCGGGTACAATAATCATGATCAAAGCGTTGGATTCCTCATGGAATGAAGTGGATTGCGCGACGGCTTTGGGCCGCGCGCGTCCGGCATTTGCCGCGATTCTCGAGCGGGCGCTCAGGGGATATGAGCTGGGATTTGCCGACGGGCTGGCGCTGGCGCAGGCATCGGGCGATGAGTTGCTGGCGCTGGTCAAAGCCGCCGATGAACTGCGCCGCCGGACGGTGGGCGATGTCCTGACCTATGTCGTCAACCGGAATCTGAATTTCACCAATATCTGCATCGTCGGTTGCTCCTTTTGCGGCTTTTCGCGCGGCCCGCGCGCGAAGGACGCCTATTTTCATTCCACGGAGGATTTGCTGGCGAAAACGCGCGAAGCCGTGGCGGCGGGCGCGACGGAGGTGTGCATCCAGGGCGGACTGCCGCGCGATCTCGACGGCGGCTATTACGCCGGTCTGCTGCGCGACATCTCGGCGGAATTCCCGCAACTGCATCTTCATGCCTATTCGCCGATGGAAATTTCCTATGGCGTCGAGAAAACCGGATTGTCACTGACCGAACATCTGATCTCGCTGAAGCAGGCAGGAATCGGCAGCATCCCCGGGACAGCGGCGGAGATTCTCGATGATTCGGTGCGCGAAGAACTCAGTCCGAACAAGCTGACGGCGAAGCGCTGGATCGAAGTCATTCGCGCTGCGCATGGGCTCGGCATCCCGTCGACTTCGACCATGATGTACGGCCATACCGAAACGCCAGAGCATTGGATCAGGCACATGCTCCTGCTGCGCGAGATTCAGCGGGAAACCGGCGGTTTCACCGAATTCGTGCCGCTTGGTTTCATCCATTCGAAAACGCGGCTGTTCCGCAAGGGCCATGCGCGCGCCGGATCATCCTTTGAAGAGGACCTGATCGTGCATGCGCTGGCGCGGCTGCTTCTGAACCGCGACATCCCGAATCTGCAGGTGTCGTGGGTCAAGCTCGGTTTCCCTGGCGCGCTCGCCTGTTTGCAGGCCGGCGCCAATGATTTTTCCGGCACGCTGATGGAGGAGAGCATCTCCAAAGCGGCCGGCGCCGATTACGGCGAGTCGGTGACGCCGGGCGAGCTGCGGGCCATGATCCGCAGCATCGGGCGCATCCCGGCGGAGCGGAATACGACCTATGACACGCGCCGGCTGTTTCCCGAGCCGGAAGGCGACGAACGCCTGCCGCTGGAACGCATGCCGGTGGCGTCCGCGGGACATATTCCCCTGGCCGCCGCCTACTAGAGTCGAAACCCAAAACAGGCATCCCGGCACGGGCGGCAGCAGCGCACAGCGTCATGACTATCCGCGGCTCTCATGATATTCGGCATCGATATTGACAAGCCATGGATCGCATCGTTGCACACCCAGCGCGGTACGCGCCGCAAGAAGGCCGGTCGCCATTGCGTGGTCCTGATTGTTGTATTTGAACATTCCCGATCTGCCGATCGGCAACAGATTTTCGAATCCATCAAGCCAGCCTTTGATAATCGCAATATGACGCTCATAGCCGATTTCAATGACGGGATAAGCTTTCTCGCTACGGACGACAAAGCCCTCCAATACACAATTGGGCTGGACGATTTTCATGCGCGATAGTTCACGCTTGGCGCGCTCAATCAACGAGTGTTCGGATGCGACCCAAATCTCGTCACCCGGACGGCAGAAATATTCGACCGTCAGGGGACTCAATCCTGCGCGGCTCGCCATTGCAGGCGAAAAGTTCGCGTAGTTTGTGATGCGCGCCATCCCCACATCTTTCGAATGGACATAGATCCAGTTGTCCGGAAAAGGGGTGCCATCCACGATAAGGTTTACGCCCAAATGGTTGCGGTAGCGTAGCGCGCGGCAGGCGGAAAGCACTTCCGGTGGGGCTGCCGGAGACATGCTTTCGATCATTTCGGTCAGTGGAGCGCTTACAAGAAAATACCGTCCGTCGGCCTCATGACGGCAGCCGAAGTTATCGTCGAATTCAACCGCGACGACACGCCAGTTGTCACGACGGATCCGCGACACGCGCGCGCCGGTACGAACCCGGTTCCCGGCCTGCATAACGCGCAGTGCCATTTTCTCATACAGTTGCCCCGCGCCAAGGCGCGGGTAGGCGAATTCATCCACCAGTGACTTGGCGATCTTTCTCTGTGGTCTAAAAACGGCATTCAATACGGCTGTAGCCAGACTTAAACCTTTAATTCGCTGCGCCGCCCACTCCGCTGCAATGCGAGTGCAGGGAATGCCCCAGACCTTCTCGGTGTAGGTTTTGAAAAACGTCTCAAAAAGATGACGACCAAAGCGATCCACCACCCAATCTTCGAAATTCTCTATCGTACTATCGCCAATTGCGCGCTTAATCCGCGCGATTCCGTAGCTGGCCAAAATCGCCGCGCTCGACGGGACACCTACGCCGAACAGAGTGTTGAGGGGGGTAAGCGGATAATTGAAATATCGATCGTTATAGAATATTCGCGTCAGGCGCCGTACGTTCAGGATGTCGCCCGCACCGACTTCAACGAACAGCCTTTGGATTTCCGCGTTCCTTGTGAAGAACCTGTGCGGCCCGATATCGAAGCGGCTACCCTTGAAAACCGTAGTTCGCGACAGGCCTCCAACGGTGTCCAAGCGCTCCAAAACAGAGACCTTGGCACCGATATTTCCGGCTTCGCATGCAGCGGCAAGCCCGGAAGGCCCACCACCGACGATAATCACGTCTTCCGCCACTGTGCCGGATCGTTGGTTATTGCGCGGAAAATTGCTTATGCGACCAATCGAGCGGATCGAAAACCATGTGCCCGCTCGCGTGGTAATAGCCGATTGCCGCAATCAGAAGCGCGACATTGAATCCGGCAACAGAAAAAGCTGCCCGATGATTGGCATAGCGCGCGACATATCTGCGGTTATAGAAGAGCATAAACAACACAAGGAGCAGGGGATCGAAATATCTTTGATAGACAATCGGGCGGATCAGGAAAGGTACAAAGACGAGACCGATGAGCAGGCGCGTTTGCCAGGAAGTAAACAGCATCAAATTGGCTACGATGAGCAGTCCGCAATAGGCGGCGGTCACGAACAGCAAAGGCCCAAGAGGGCCTGCTCGCTCGCAAAGTTTGCCAAGGACACCGCCGGCCAATTCGGGAAAGGTAAAATGGGGCAGGAAAATAGCCAGGAATAGAAGATAGCCCGCGCCCAGAAGCAATGCGGTCGAGCGCCGGGGCAACGGTAGTTTGCCGCTTCCGCCAGTCAACCATGCGTATGATCGATAACAAAAAAAGGGTATGGCGTAAAACATGCCAAACGAAAAACCATAGACGAGGGAATTCGGGCTAAATCCAACTTTTTCCCGGTCGAAAGGAGGAGATACTCCCTGCCAGGTCAGCAGCAGGATGATCCCGGGGATCGTGGCTGCTGCAAAAGAAACGACGGTCAGAATCCGCTGCGTCGGGTAGAAAATGAACAGGACGGCAAAACTGAAGATCGGGAGGAACAAATAGAATTGGCGCGTATAGAACGCGCATGCGCTGACAACCGCGACCACGGGGATAAGCAGTGACGGATTTAGTGAGGACGGTTTTTCGTTGTCTAGCAGCGGCAAAAGACAGAGATAGGTCAGGATCACGAAGAGGAAGGGGAGGTCGTCGGTCTGTGGCCAATAGGCTGCTGCGCGAAAATACGGTGAGAGCAGGATGGCGGCTCCCGCCAAAAGGGCCCACGGCCATTGGGCGTGAAATGCTGCGAACCTGGCATGAAGCGCGTAAGCAAATAGAACCGCGATGCCCACTGCCATGACCGTATGAAAAATGCTGAAGAGTAATTCATTACCAAGCAGCGGATTGATGGATGCCAGAATATAAAATAGAGGTGTCGCGGGCGATGGATAGTCTCGTATGGCCGCGCTCCATGGTTCGGAAACGAACCTCTCGATCGTGGGCAAATGATGATGAAAATAATCAAATCGCGCACCACCGGATCCGTCCTCGCGCAGTCCGAATCCAATGAGAAAGCTCGCGAGGGCAAGGCCGGCAAATATCAGAGCCGCGACAGAGGAATGTTGCGCGCTCATAATGGCGGGCGACTGCTCTTTCGCGCCACTCCTTAGAAGTCCAAACGTTTTGGCAGTCGAATCCATTTACTCGCGCGCCGGTACAAAATCGAATGCAGCTTCAATACATTCCTGTTCTCATTCAGATGATGTTGACAAAATGATTCTGAAGTAAAGGCTCGCCGCCAGGTTGATGACGGTCTTTACTTTGTAAAAGGTCTTCACCTGAAAAATTTTACCATCGCGCCAGTGACCTGCGCCTTGCTGTATCCCGTAGCGACTGTGGGCTTTTGGGAGTAGCCACCTACCGCCAAGTCTAATTCGACGAATGAATCTGGTATCAGGTTGAGAGTGACGGCAATCGATGGGAAACCAGCAAGAGGGTTTTGAAACGCGGCAATGTTCGTTCCGCGTGAGTCTTGAACGAACCGCTCAACGCGACCCAATGTCTGGAGTCGGTTGGAAGCGGCCAGGGCGTGCTTTATGGGTTTAAGCGTCACATTGCTGACGGGGGGAGTTGGCGGCTCAAAGCTGGCATTGGGATTTTATCGCATACCGGCCTGCGAGCTGACGGCGATCGCGAATACCGGCGATGACATTGTCATGCATGGGCTGCATGTTTCGCCCGATCCCGACATCCTGATGTACACGCTGGCCGGTGTCGTCAATCCGGCGACCGGTTGGGGTTTCCGCGACGAGACATTCACTGTCGCAAAGGGGCTGGCCGGCTATGGCCGCGAGACCTGGTTTCAGCTCGGCGACCGCGATTTTGCCACCCATATCCACCGCACGGCGATGTTGTCGTCCGGTGCGACGCTGTCGCAGGCGATAGAAGCCATCCGGCGGTCACTGGATATTTCGGCGCGCGTGCTGCCGATGAGCGATGATGCGGTCGTTACCATGCTGGATACGAACGAAGGCATCATGCATTTGCAGGAATATTTCGTGCGCTACCGCTGCGAGCCGGTCGTGCGCGCAATTACATTCGAAGGCGTGTCGGACGCGAAGCCCGCACCGGGCGTGATCGAGGCGATTGCGGACGCCGATCTGGTGGTAATCGCGCCGAGCAATCCACTGATCAGTATCGGGCCGATCCTCGCCGTGCCGGGAATCCGCGGCGCCTTGCGCCGCCGCCGTGAACAAGTTGTTTCCGTCTGCCCGTTGGTCGCCGGCAAATCGCTGAAGGGACCGACCGACAAGATGATGGCGCAGCTCGGGTATGGCGTATCGCCCGCTGCTGTTGCGACGATGTACGGGGATTTTTGCGGAACCATCATTCTGGATCCTGCCGATGCGGGCGCTTGTGCAGAGGTCGAGGCGGTGCGTATGCGGGCGGCGGTCCTTCCGACGGTTATGCAGACGCAGGAGGATAAAGTTCGTCTGGCGCAATCGATCATGGACCGTTTTGCGTGAAGGCGATTGTGATTCCGGTGAAAGCGTTCGCGGCGGCCAAGACGCGGCTATCGCCGTGGCTGTCTTCGGATGCGCGCGCCGGATTGGCCGAAGCGATGTGCCGGGACGTGTTTGCCGCTGTCGCGGAGGTGCGCGGGATTGACCGAATCCTCGTGGTAAGCAATGAGCCGCGCGCGCTCGCCTGGGCCAATGAACGGGGTTGGGAATCGCTGAAGGAGCATCAGCAGATTTCCGAATCCGCATCAGTCGATAAGGCGTGCCGACATTGCGCCGAACAAGGCACGAGCGCTGTGCTGCGTCTGCCGGCGGATATTCCGCTGGTTAGCAGCAGCGATATCGAAGCACTGTTTGATGCGCTTCCGGATTCAACCGGGTGCGTGATTGTGCCTTCACGGGACGGCACCGGAACCAATGCTCTGCTGCGATCGCCGCCCGCGGCATTCGAATCGCATTTCGGACGGGGCAGTTTTGCGGCCCATATCGCAGCGGCGCGCGCCGCCGATTTGCCGGTGACGGTTGTGCGGAATTCGAATATCGAGCTGGACGTGGACGAACCGGCGGACCTGGAGCAATTGCGCGAATTCGTTTCGGCAAATTCCAGAACCGGCGAATGGATGAGACAGACAAGATGAACAGACAAGAGCAGGCAGACATGGCGGCGGAATTTCGC
>JAGWSK010000178.1 GCA_028869355.1 Alphaproteobacteria bacterium
CGCTTCTCTTTTCTCGCTCCTCTCTTTTCTACTGCGTAGCGGTGTGTGCGTGCGGAATCGATGATTGATGCTTTCGCGCTGGTGCGGGCGGTCCGGGAATCGGCAACCGCCGACGCCAAACGCGTGATTGTCGCCAAGGGCCTGCGCGCGACCTCCGACGGCTATGTCAGCATTGTGCTGCCTGCGTATCTGCTGGCGTTGGGCCGCAGCCCGTTCGAAATCGGCGCGCTGATGACCGCGACCTTGCTCGGCTCCGCGCTGCTCACACTCTTTGCCGGGCGCATCTCGGGCTTTCTCGGCGAACGGCGAGCGCTGATGGCCGCCTCGGTCCTGATGATCGCGACGGGCGTCGGATTTTCCGCGTTCACGGAATTCTGGCCGCTGCTGGTGGTCGCGTTCATGGGCACGCTCAATCCGTCGTCGGGCGATGTCAGCATTTTCCTTCCGCTGGAACAATCTCTGCTCGCGCGGTCTGTGGCCGGCCGGGATCGCACTTTGTTGTTTGCGCTCTACAGCGTATCGGCGTCGGTCATGGGCGCGCTGGGAACGCTAATCGCGCGCACGCCCGACTTTGTGGTGCGGTTCGGCATCGATCGTTTGACCATGATGCGCGGATTATTCCTGCTCTATGCGGCGATCGGATTGGCGGCAGCGCTGCTCTATTCCGGGGTGAAGGAAACCCCGCACGAAACAAAGGCGCGCGTTTCGCGCCTCGGACCGTCGCGCGCGATGGTGTACCGGCTGACCGCGCTGTTCTGCGTCGACTCGTTTGGCGGCGGCTTTCTCGTACAGTCGATCATTGCGCTGTGGCTGTTCGAGAATTTTCATCTGCCGATCTCGGCGGCGGCGACGATTTTCTTCTGGACGAACATCCTCACGGCGGTCTCGTTCTTTGCTGCCGTGCCGATCTCGAAGCGATTCGGCCTCATCAACACGATGGTGTTCACCCATCTGCCGGCGAGCATGTGTTTGCTGCTGATTCCATTCATGCCCAATCTTTACTGGGTCATGGGCCTCTTGTTCCTGCGCAGCGCATTGTCCCAGATGGATGTGCCGACGCGGACATCTTATGTGATGGCGGTGGTAACGCCGCCCGAACGTCCGGCGGCGGCAAGTTTGACCGCGGTGCCGCGTAGCCTCGCATCGGCCATCAGTCCGATCATGGCGGGCGCGTTGCTCGCGGTGTCGAGTTTCGGCTGGCCGATGCTGATCGGCGGCGCTCTCAAGGCGGGTTATGACCTGTCGCTGCTGCGGGCTTTCCGGCACATCCGCCCACCGGAAGAAATTTCTTGATCGTCGTCCGCCGCATTTGGTTTCACTTCTCGTTTCTCGTTGCTCGCTTCTAACACTTCACCAGTAACCGAATTAGACGGAAACAGATTCCATCCAGGAGACGAAGCCTGATTTTGCGAGGTCAACTGGAAAGGAGTGGAAAGCAAGCTGAAGCAGCCAGCGGCACTGCCAAATTTATAAGGCCGGCTTTCAGTTGAAACGTGGCTGTACCGGTAACGCGATTGCCGCAGGCGGCAACGCTGGCGGTGAATATTGGTGCAATCACCGGGCCGGAGTAGCGGCCAAGAGCGTAATTTTGCGTCGCGGTGAGGCTGGAACAAATGCTGGTTTTGACCGACGCGCAGCGGGCAGCATCCTCTGCTGCGTATTGCAGCGTAGAGTTGGCGTAAAGGAGAAGGCTGACGCCGATCGCCCCCAGGAAAAACGTGATGAAAGGAAATATCACCAAAGCGAACTCGGCGGCGCTGGCACCGCGTTCGTTCCTCAGAAATCCGCGCGTTCCCATAGTCAGCTCAACCGCATCCATGCTGTTTCCGTGATTGGAGTGGTAAGAATGCTCGCGACCGTGATAGCCGCAAAAAGCGGCGTGTAGGTGTAGGATGCCGTGACCACAATATAGTCGCCAGGTTCATCGACGGCAGAGCCGACGGCAGAACAATCGGACGGCTTGTTCCCGGGGAATGACCCTACGACAACAAGTTGGCCGGTTGCGCCACTGACGCAGTAATAGTTTTCCGTGGTCGATGTCACGGCAACATTCGCTCCCAGTGTCGTACTCTGGGCACCAGCGGTAACAGCTCCGGCAAGGGTCGGACAGTTGACCGTGGCAGGCAGTTGGGCCGATTGGCTGCAGGCGGCCCACGCCGCCTGGGCGGCGATTTGCGCCGCATTGTCAAGTTCCATCGCCTGGTAGAGCCATATTCCGAAGTCAATCACGCTGAGCATTGGAACAGTCAATAAAGCCAGAATGAGTGCAAACTCGGCAGCAGCGGCGCCGCGCTGAATATGCCGGTAGTCCCGCCAGATGCGGCCCGTCCAGGCAATCCTCGACAGCGAATTCGTCATCAGAACACCAGCGTTTGCCGGGTGATCGGTCCGGCGGGTGGATTCAGGCCGGCTTGCCTGCACTGCGACTGTGGGTCTTGAAAGATCGCGCCCGTGCCGCTGAGGGACAACGTGTAGTCAACCAGTGCAAAACACGACAAGCCATCCTTGCCGACAGCGCCGGTTATTGAAACATTGGAATTGGGAACATACACCAGGCCTGTTATGTCCCAGGTGGGATTGTTTCCGTTGTAGGAGATATCGACACCCGACGTGAGCGTGTTGTCCTGCCAGATCGCGTCGCCCGACCAGGTGCCCGACTTCGGTGCAGCGATCTGAAGAGTCCCGGTACCTGTCGGAATATGAGACGGGGACAATCCCGCAA
>JAGWSK010000179.1 GCA_028869355.1 Alphaproteobacteria bacterium
CCCTGGATCGCCACGAGCCTCTATGGCGCCTTTGTTGACGCACGCGATGTGGCGATCGAAGCGCTCTACGACACCGATGCGCTGGTCTCGACGCTCCCGTGGCTGATCGATCATGTCGAGGAAAGCCGGCGTGTTCTCGGACAGGATTACTGGCCCTATGGTCTCGAACCCAATCGTCCAACGCTCGCGGCGCTGTGCCGTTATGTGCACGAACAGGGGCTGGCGCCGCGGCGTTTGACGCCCGATGAATTGTTTGTGCCGGTGGAGTGATGCCGATGCCGCCGTTCAAGCTCATTGCAATTGATCATGTGGTGCTGCGGATCGCAGACCTCACGCCCAGTCTCGCATTTTATGTCGATGGACTCGGCTGCACGGTTGAGAAGGTGCAGGACGATCTCGGTTTGACCCAGCTTCGTGCCGGTGCATCGCTGATCGACCTCGTACCGCTCACCGGCAAGCTCGGCCGCGCCGGCGGAGCTGCGCCGGGGCGAGAGGGCAGAAATGTCGATCATTTCGCGCTCGATATTGAACCCTTTGATGAAGCAGCGATCCGCGCGCATCTGCAGGCGCATGGAATTGCCATTGGCGAATCGGGCCGCCGTTACGGCGCCAAGGGTTATGGCCCGTCAATTTACGTCACGGATCCCGACGGCAATGTCGTCGAACTAAAAGGCCCGGCGAGCTGACGCTCGCGGAAATCAGAATTCGGAAATCAGAAATCGGAATGATTCTGGCTGTTCCCGTTCCGATTTCCGGCTTCTGTTTTCTGACTTCTGCGCGCGAAGCGCGCTTACTTCATCCCCTTGAACAGGAGCCGCTGCATGCCGGCACCCGTCTGGGCGATGTAGATATTGCCCTTTTGATCGGTCTGGATGTGGTGTCCGGCGCCGAGGATTCCCGGCGGCTGTATCTGGCCGAGATATTCCATGCTCCTGGGATCGACGATCGCGATTCCCTTGCCATAGCCGACATAGAGGAATTGCTGGTCGGGAGAGAATGCGAGATCGCGCGCGAAAATCGCATCCGGCCGCATGAGCTGCTTGATGAATTTGCCGTTGCGGTCGAATTCCTGAACCCGGCGGTTCTCACGGTCCGCGACATACACCATCCCGTCTTTCGAAACGCGGATGGCATGCACAATGCTGAATTGCTGCGGGCCCGGTTCCTTGAATTCCTTGTAGCTGATCACGGCGCAGGAATCGGCGTCCACCGGCTTGTTGCCGAATGCGCCCCACATGCGCTTGAATTTGCCGGTGTTGGCGTCAAAGACCGCGACCCGGTGATTGCCATAGCCATCGGCAACGAACAGGTCATCGGTCTGCGGATCGATTTGCACATCGGCCGGGCGATGCAGGTTCGCCGTGTCGGCATTGCCCTTGCTTTGGTTGCTGTGGCCGATCTGCAGCACGAATTTGCCGTCCTGGGTGAATTTCAGGAGCTGGTCGTCCGCCACCGGACGCAAACCCGGCAGGCCATTGGTCGGACAGGAATTGCCGCCAAGCCAGACAAAACCCTTGTAATCGATGGTGATGCCGTGCTCGCGCTCGGGCCATTGGTAACCCTGGCCGTCGCCGCCCCAGCCGCGGATGTAATTGCCGTTCGGATCGAAGATGGTGATCGGCGGCGCTGCGTGTGCCTTATCATCGCTCTTCAGCGTCCGCGGGCGACTCAACGCCCAGGCATTGCCCTGTGCGTCAATCGCGATGCTGGAGACATCGCCGATCTTCATACCGGCAGGCAGTTTCGGCCAGTTCTTGTCCACTTCGAATGTCGGCAGAGCGCGGCCTTGCGCCAGTGAAGTCTGCGGCAGCGCCGCACCGGCGGCGGAGATCGTCAATGCGACGGCAAATGCAATTTTCTTCATGGCTCCCTCCCAGGTGCTTCCATCAAGGATGCTCCGATCAGAGCCGAAGGGCAACGGCGAAAGCTCCTTTTCCCGCTCGGCCCGTTTCATCTCCGCGCCTCTGCGTCTCCGCGTGAATCCTTTTAATCTAAAATCTCACGCGGAGGCGCGGAGATTTCGGAGGTCGTGTCCGGCGTCCAGTCGCGCTATTCTTTGGCTCGTCTTTTGGAGTTCCGTCCATGCTCGTCCGCGTCCTCGCAATAATCGCTGCGCTTCTCATCAGCGCGCCCGCTTTTGCCCAGGCGCCGCGCGGCGAGCACGCGGTCAATGTCGCGGCCATTCCGGGGATCGTTGAAGCCGGGGCGCAATGGAAATCCGTCTGGTCGGGCACCGACGATGCCGACGGGATTGTCGGCACTCCGGATGGCGGCGTGATTTTCGCCCAGCGGGAAGTCAACCGTGTGCGGAAGATCGCTGCTGATGGAAAAACCTCTGTTGTGGTCGAAAATACCGATGCCGCGGGATCTCTCGGCATAGATTACCAGGGGCGGATAGTGGCCGTTCTGCGCGACCATCCATCCGTCGCGATCCTCACTCCGGAACACAAGGTCCTCACCGACAATTACTACGGTGCGCCGTTCAAGGGCGCGGCCGATCTTGTGGCGGAAAAGCGCGGCGGGCTGTACATCACCGAAAGCCGCAGAACACCGTGGCCCGGCGTCTATTACCTTGCGCCCGACGGCAAGATGTTCAGCTTTGGCGACGGCATGCGCGCCAATGGCATCGCGCTCTCGCCCGACGAGAAGACGCTCTATGTCTCCAATCGCGACAACATCGTCATCATCCAGCTTCGCCCAGATGGGACAGGCAGCAACAACCGGCACGAATCCGACAGACTTCAGGGTCAGGGCGTCAACGGCGACGGCATGACCGTGGACTCTGCCGGCCGGGTTTATGTCTCGACCCAAACCGGCGTGCAGATACTTAGTCCCGAAGGCAAATTCATCGGCGAGATTCCCTCGCCACGGATTGTCACCAGCGTCGCGTT
The DNA here is from genome assembly GCA_028869355.1 of Alphaproteobacteria bacterium. GTDB lineage: Bacteria > Pseudomonadota > Alphaproteobacteria > Micropepsales > Micropepsaceae > CAIYRG01. The sequence continues at coordinate 2,892 of JAGWSK010000179.1, forward strand.
TTCAGGGCCTGACAAAAAGACCCTGTACATCATTACCCGGGGCGCCAAAGACGCGAATGGCGCGGAAAGCACTCTGCCTACAGC
>JAGWSK010000180.1 GCA_028869355.1 Alphaproteobacteria bacterium
GAAGAAGCTCGCGAGCGCCTCGAACGGGCACTTGGCGCGATGCCTGATTGGCGCCCGCTGACACGGTTTTTGCCGCCGGGATGGGCCAATGGTCTCCGGCGGCGATCGGGCCTTGCGAGCACGTTCTCGGCGACACTCGAGCTCGTTCGTGACGGCCGGCTGACGATCCGTCAGATGGCGCCGTTCGGCGAACTTTATTTGAGGGATGGGATCAGTACAGCTGCGGAGGAGCGGGCGTGAACCGAATGTTGCATCCGGAAGAAGCTCAGATGGCTGAACTTGCCGAGCTGGGCGAGCAAGATTCCCCCGCAGGCACGCGCGCACCGCTCGCTCCTGACCGGAGCCAATTGCGGGTGTTGGAAGCACTGCTGTTCGCGGCTGCCGAGCCGGTGGACGAAGCGGCGCTGGCTCGGGTATTGCCGCCGGAGACCGATATTGCCGCGCTGCTGGCAGAGCTGAAAGCCCAGTATAGCGGCCGGGGGGTCAATCTTGTGGAGGTGGCGGGCAAATGGCAGTTCCGCACCGCCGGTGATCTCGCTTTCCTGTTGCGCAAAGAATCTGTCGAACAGCACAAACTTTCGCGGGCGGCGATCGAAACGCTGGCGATCATTGCCTATCACCAACCCGTGACACGGGCTGATATCGAAGCCATTCGCGGTGTCATGGTGAGCAAGGGAACGATCGATCTGCTGCTCGAGGCGGGGTGGATTCGGATTCGCGGGCGGCGGCGTTCACCGGGCCGGCCGGTGACCTATGGCACAACCGACGCATTTTTGGCCCATTTCGGACTGGACGCGGTCGGCGATCTGCCGGGCCTGGACGAACTGAAAGCCGCGGGATTCCTCGACTCGGTGCCACCTTCCGCGCTTACCGTTCCGCAGCCGTCGGATGAGCTTACGCCCGACGAAGAACCTTATGACGAGGACGAGGCCACCGAGGCGGGAGCGGAAATCACGCCGGAATAATTTGCCCGCACCGCCTGCGGCCGCTATTCGGGTGGCATGAGCAGTCCGCAAAATTCAGCAGCTTCGTCTGCGCGCGCGGCCAGCGTGTGGTTCGTATTGGTGGCCGTTTTTATCGACATGGTCGGCATCGGAATTGCCATTCCGGTGCTGCCAATCCTGATTGGCGCCTACACGGCCAGCCGCGAGATGCAGGCCTGGTGGAACATGGGTCTGTCGGTCGCGTTCGGCCTGATGCAGTTCCTGTGTGCGCCCATGCTGGGCGCGATCAGCGACCGGCTCGGGCGGCGATTCGTCCTGATCACCGCAATTCTGGGTCTTGGCTTCCATTACCTGCTGATTGCGATTGCACCAACATTGCTGATCATGCTGATCGCGCGGCTGATTGGCGGTGTCACGGGCGCCAGCTATTCGGTCGCCAACGCCTATCTCGCGGATATTACCCCGCCGGAGAAGCGTGCCAGGAATTTCGGCCTCGTCGGCGCCGCTTTCGGCCTGGGCTTTATCTGCGGGCCGATACTTGGAGGCGTGCTCGGCGGAATCGATCTCCACCTGCCATTCTACGTCGCGGCGGGCCTGTCGCTGGTAAACGCAATCTACGGTTTCCTGATCGTGCCCGAATCCCTCCCACCGGAACGCCGCACGGCATTTTCATTCGCCCGCGCCAATCCGTTCCGGGCGCTGAACAATCTTGTCCGGCATCGCGCCGTTGGCACGCTGGTCATCGTCTATGCGATCTATTTCGTCGCTCATATGACAATGATCCAGAGTTGGGTATTGGCGACCCGCTTCCGCTTTGGATGGGGCACAGTGGAAAACGGCACCTTGCTGTTTTGTGTCGGTTTGCTGTCCACCATTGTTCAGGGAGGATTGATCGGGCGGCTGGTGAAGCGATTTGGCGAAGAACGCCTGGTGCTGATGGCGGTCGGCAGCAACGTCATCATACAAACGCTCTATGGTCTGGTGCCGCAGGGCTGGATGATGTTCCCGGTTCTGTTTGCCAGTGCCCTGACCTTCACCGCAGGTCCGTCGATTCAGGCCGTGGTTTCGAAATCAACGGATTCTTCCGCACAGGGCGTGACGCTGGGCGCGCTGCAATCGATAAGCAGTCTGGCCGGCGTGATCGGTCCGGCGCTCGGAAATTCTCTGCTGGCCCAGGTTTCCAATCTGCCGCCGGGCGATCCGCGGCTCGGGATAAATTTCTTCGCCTGCGCGGCACTGAACCTGATTGCATTCACCATTGCGTGGCGGCGGCTGATACGCCATCCGCTGGCGGCCGCAGTATCAGGATAGTGTCGTGGTTTCGAAGTCCGCATGATTTCGATATAGAACGCGCTTTGCGAACTTCGAAACCGAAACGACACTATAATCAATAAGTTGCTAGCCTCCTTTCGATTCTGAAATTCGCATTTATGCCGATATAGAGATCAAGCGAATTTCAGAATCAGGACGCTAGTCGTTTGGGGGTTTCGAGGATGACGGCTTCGCCGTTGTCCAATGAAATGGCGAGGCGTCCCGCGCAAAGCGCCAGCGCGTCATGGCCGAACACATTTCCGCGCCATCCGTGCAGCGCCGCGATGCCTTCCGTCTCGCCGCTGGCGAGCCTCTCCAGATCGGCGATATCGGCGACCAGACGCGGGGCGACACGAAATTCCGTCGCGCGAAGGCGCAACAGGGTTTTCAAAAGGTCCAGCGCGGCCGGTGAAGGCTCACGCCGGAGCCGTGGACCCGCGGGTGCCAGTTCGGGCGGCGGCGCGGTCAGCGATTCATTTATTGCGGCAAGCAGTGCCTTTCCTGCCCGCGACTGCGCATAGCCATTGGGCAATCCTCGGATATGTTCGAGATGCTCTGCGTCGAGCGGAGGATGCGCCGCAATTTCCAACAGGGTTTCATCCCGCAAAACCCGGTTGCGCGGTACGTCGCGGCTTTGCGCTTCACGTTCGCGCCATGCGGCGACACCCGCGAGCACCGCAAGGAAGCGCTTGTTCCCGGAGCGCGGCTTCAGCCGCCGCCACGCGTCGGCGGGGTCAAGCCGGTATGTTGCCGGACTCATCAGCGTGGCTTCCTCTTCTTCAACCCAGGTTGTGCGTCCGGTTTTCGACAGTTCACCGGACAGGATCTCATACAACTGACGCAGGTGCGTCACGTCGGACATGGCATATTCAAGCTGACGCTTCGACAACGGCCTACGGCTCCAGTCCGTGAAGCGTGCGGACTTGTCGATATCGGCTTTGGCCAATTTGCGAACCAGGGTTTCGTAGGATGCGGCTTCGCCAAAACCGCACACCATGGCGGCGATCTGGGTATCGAAAAACGGCTCCGGGATGACGCCGCCCTGATGGTGGAAAATCTCGATATCCTGGCGCGCGGCATGAAAGACTTTGACGACCGCAGGATTGGCCATAAGACGATAGATGGGATCCAGCTCGATCCCGGGTGTCAGGGGATCAATAATGCCCTGCGTCTCCGGCCCCGCCGCCTGCACCAGGCATAGCTTCGGCCAGTAGGTCTGATCGCGCATGAACTCGGTGTCGATCGCCGCATAGGGGCCTTGCTCCAGTTCGGCGATGAATGTGTCGAGATCCCCGGTCGTCGTAATGATTCGCATGCGGCTAGTTAACGGAAATGGGGTGGGCTTGTCGCGCCAAACCGAAGCGGTTTTCGAGTCTTCGAGCCCCTTGACTTCACCCGGATGGCTTTCCAAAAACGCCGGCTCCGCTAGTGTCGTGGTTCCGAAGTTCGCTTCATACCCGATATCAGGCTGTTTGGCGAACTTCGGAACCAAAACGACACTAGAATCAATAATTGGCTGGTGTCCTTCCCGCCTACGCTAAAAGCTTCGGCGGGCGAGAGCGGAACATTCGGTCCGCCGTAGTCTTGACGAAGGCGGATCGATTCTGAAATTCGCATCGACGCCGATATAGAGATCAAGCGAATTTCAGAATCGGGACACCAGAGGATCACACATGCACCCGTACCGCACCAAAAATTGCGGCGAACTGCGCCGTTCCAATGTCCGCGAGCGGGCCCGGCTGTCGGGATGGGTGCATCGCGCGCGCGACCATGGCGGTCTGTTGTTTATCGACCTGCGCGACCATTATGGCCTGACGCAGTGCGTCGTCGAACCCGACAGCCCGGCTTTCGCACTGGCCTCGGAAGCGCGTTCGGAATGGGTGCTCACGCTGACCGGGCCGGTGGTGGCGCGTAGCACCGACACGGTCAATCCGGACCTGCCAACCGGTGAAGTCGAGCTCAGGATCGAAGAAGTGGCGATTCAGAGCCGCGCCGAAGAACTGCCTCTGCCGGTTTTTGGTGACCTCGATTATCCGGAAGAAACCCGGTTGCGCTACCGCTTCCTCGACCTGAGGCGCGAACGGCTTCACCACAATATTGTCCTCAGATCGCAGGTCGTTCAATCGATCCGCCGGCGCATGACTGGGGCCGGTTTCATGGAATTCCAGACGCCTATCCTGACCGCCTCAAGCCCCGAAGGTGCACGCGACTTTCTGGTTCCGTCACGGCTTCATCCGGGAAAATTCTACGCTCTTCCGCAGGCGCCACAGCAGTTCAAACAGCTGATCATGGTCGCGGGCTTCGACCGGTATTTCCAGATCGCGCCCTGCTTCAGAGATGAGGATGGCCGCGCCGACCGCAGTCCGGGAGAATTCTACCAGCTCGATGTGGAAATGAGTTTCGTCACTCAGGATGATGTTTTTGCCGCGATGGAGCCAGTGCTGCACGGAGTATTCGAGGAATTCGCAGGCAATCGGCCGGTGTCGCGACCGCCTTTTCCGCGCATTCCATACGCCGAGTCGATGCTGCTCTACGGCTCCGACAAGCCCGATTTGCGCAACCCCGTGATGATCGCGGACGCAACGCAGGTGTTCAACCGCGAGGATGTCACGTTCAAAGCGTTCAAGGGCAAAGAGACGGTGCGGGCCATTCCTGCGCCGGGCGCTGCGGCGCAGCCGCGTTCCTGGTTCGACCGCATGAATGAATGGGCGCGCGGCGAGGGCGCGGCCGGCCTGGGCTATATCGTTTTCGAAGAGGAGAACGGCCGCACGGTTGGCAAGGGGCCGATCGCGAAATTCCTGTCCGATGATGCGCTGTCCCGACTCGCGGTACTGACAGCGTCAAAACCCGGTGATGCCGTATTCTTCGCCGCCGACAAGATAGGCCGCGCCGCCGTGCTCGCCGGCCAGGCACGCCTCAAAATTGGCAGTGAACTCTCGCTTACGCGCAAGGACTGCTTCGAATTCTGCTGGATCGTCGATTTTCCGATGTACGAATGGAACGAGGACGAGAAGAGAATCGATTTCTCCCACAACCCGTTCTCCATGCCGAATTTCGACCGCGACAAATTCCTGGCGCTCGATCTTCAGGACCGCGATACGATTCTCGGGATCAAGGCGTTTCAGTACGACATTGTCTGCAATGGGGTTGAGCTTTCATCCGGAGCCATTCGCAATCATCGCCCGGACGTGATGCTCAAGGCGTTTGAAATTGCCGGCTACTCGCGCGACGAGACCGAACAGCGATTTTCGGGAATGCTGAATGCGTTTCGCTACGGGGCGCCGCCGCATGGCGGCACCGCGCCGGGAATCGACCGCATCGTCATGTTGCTGGCCGATGTGCCCAATATTCGCGAAGTGACGATGTTCCCGATGAATCAGCAGGCGCAGGATCTGATGATGGGCGCGCCTTCGGAAGTCAACCCGCGCCAATTGCGCGAATTGCACCTTAGAATCGTCCAGCCCGAAAAGAAAAGCTGACCGGTTCAGACGGCGCTGCCCCAGACTTCCGTCGCCGTCTCGACGATCAATTCCAGTTTGCGCCGCTCGACATCTTCGGTGATGCGGTTGCCGTGATGGGTGCTGGCAAAACCACATTGCGGCGACAGGCAGAGTTGTTCCAGCGGAAAATATTTCGCGGCTTCATCAATCCGCCGCTTCAAATCGTCCTTGTTCTCCAATTCGGAGTTTTTCGAACTCACGATGCCGAGCACGACACGCTTGTCGCGCGGGATGGCCTGCAGCGGCTCGAAACCGCCGGCACGTTCTGTGTCGAATTCGAGGAAATATCCGTCCACTGAGGGCTGCGCGAACGCTTTGGCGGCAACGCGGTCATATCCGCCTTCGGCCATCCACATGCTCTGAAAATTGCCGCGGCAGGTATGGACGGTGACCGTCATGCCCTCCGGCGCGCCTGCTGCGATGCGGTCGACCACGCGCGCGTAATCGGCGATCAAACGGTCTGCGTTCAGGCCATCTGCGGCGATCCGGTCACGGATTGTCTGGTCGCAGAGAAAGGCAAAGCTGATCTCGTCGAGTTGCAGGTAAGTGCAGCCTGCTGCGGCGAGGTCCGAGATTTCTTCATGGAAGGCGCGGACAATGTCATCCCAGAATTCATCGATGTCGGGATACGCCTCCGGACTCACGGTTTTGCTGCCCCCGCGCATATGCACCCAGGTGGGCGAGGGGATGCAGACTTTCGCAGTCCGGCTGGTCACGGATTTCAGAAAGCGGAATGTGTCCAGCATGATCGGCCGGCTGCGCCGTACTTTGCCCGAGACCGACAGCATCGAACGAGTCTCTCCGGTCGTTCCATCACTTCCGCGAAACGACAGCGCATAGCTGGTGTGCGTCGGAACGATTCCGTCGAGTGCCGACATGAAATCGACGAGATAATGGCCGCGGCGAAACTCGCCGTCGGTAATCGATTGCAATCCAGCCCGTTCCTGCAAAGCCACGGCGTCGCGAATTGCAGAATCTTCAGCCGCGCGCAGTTCGGCAGCCGCAATCCGGCCTTTTTCTGCGCTTGCGCGCACCTCGCGCAGCGCGGCAGGGCGCAACAGACTTCCCACATGGTCGGCGCGATAGGGAGGCCCGCCAGGATTTCTCATTTCACTGCAATCGGCCTTGAATCTCGGCGATCGATTTTTTCACCAATTCGGCCGCGCGATTCTCGTCCAGTTTGTGGGTGATGAGTCTTTCTGCTGCTGCAACCGCGGTGTTCGCTGCCACCGCGCGGATGTCGGCAAGCGCATGGGCCTCGGCTTGCGCGATCTTGTCCTCTGCCTGCCTGGCCCGGCGCGCGATCTGCGCCGATGCGGCGGCGCGCGCCTCGGCAGCAAAACGTTCGGCTTCCGCACGGGCTTCCGCGAGAATGCCCTGAGCTTCGCTTTCTGCTGCCGCCTGTTTTTGCCGATATTGCGCAAACAGGGCTTCGGCTTCCGAACGCAGCCGGCGGGCCTCTTCGATTTCATGCGCGATGGCCGCCGCGCGCCTGTCGAGTGTGTTGGCCGAGCTCTGGGGAACGCGCTTATAAAAAATAAACGCCAGGAATATTGCCGTGCCGACGGCCACCCAGAATTCGGGGTCGCTGAGAAATGCACTCATTCGGCCGCCTGCAATTGGGTGATGGCGCCCGCCGCTTCATCAGCGCCGACCTGTGTTCCGATCAGCCGCGCAACGATGTCGGCGGCCGCTTCCGCGGCAGCCGGCCGCAGATTGGCCAATGCGCGCGCCCGTTCAGCAGACACACGCTCCTCAGCCGTTTTCATCGTCGCTTGCATTTCGGCTTCCGCCTTGGCTTTCAAACCATCAAGAGTGCCGCCGACCGTTTTGCGGTTTTCGGCGAGGACCTGTTGTGCGCGGCTGCGCGCATTCGCCAATTCGGCTTCGTAGCCCGCAAGCGCGGCGGCCGCCTGTTGGCGCATTTTCTCGGCGATCCCCAGATCGCCTTCGATGCGATTCCTGCGCTCCCGGAGAATACCCTCGATCATTGGCAGTGTGACGCGCCAAAAAAACAGGAACAAAAGACCAAAGGTGATGACCAGCCAGAAAAGCTGGGCCGGATACCAGGTGACGTCCAATTGCGGCAGCCCTGTCTTCGGGGCTGCCTGCGTCGCCGCATTAAGGGCTTCCGCCGCCATCGCCGGTTAAGTGAACAGAATGATGAACGCCATCACGACGCCCAGGAGACCGGTAAACTCGGTAAGCGCGAATCCAACCATCAGATTGGTGAATTGACTCTGGGCCGCGCCGGGGTTGCGCAAGGCCCCGGAGATGTAATTGCCGAAAATGGTGCCGATACCGACGCCCGCGCCGATCAGCGCGATCGTGGCAAGACCGGCGCCAATCAATCTGGCCGCCATAATTTCATCAGGCATTCTGAAACTCCCCTGTTTGGATCAATGGTGCGGTGGATGCAGTGCATCGTTGAGATAAATGCAGGTCAGGATGGCAAACACATAAGCCTGCAAGAATCCGATCAGGAATTCGAGCGCAGACGTGGCGCTTATCGCGAGCAGCGGCCCAATCGACAAGAAGGAAAGGGCGCCGCCTGCAGCAGCAATGGCGACGACAAAACCGCCAAACACGTTGAGCATGGTGTGGCCGGCCATCATGTTGGCGGCAAGCCGCACGGAATGGCTGATCGGACGGCTGAAAAAAGAGAAGATTTCGATCGGAACAAGAAGGATCAGCATCCACCACGGCACATTCGGCGCGAAGATGCGGAAAAAGGCGAATCCGTTGCGGAAAATGCCGAGGACAATCACCATCAGGAAAATGAAGATCGCCAAAGCGAATGTGACGATGATGTGGCTGGTCACGGTGAATGGGCCGATGGGCGGATAGAGCCCGAGCGGCAGCAACCCGTACAAATTCGCGAACAGAACGAAGAAAAACACCGTAAACACGAAAGGAAAATATTTCAGGCCTTCGACGCCACAGACCGATTGGAGCATGTTGCCGATCATCGCATGGCTCATTTCGACAACCGACTGCAATCGATTAGGGACCAACCGGCGCGGGGCTGCACCGAGCGTCAACAGCACCGCGGCCGAGCCGGCGACGATGCACATCCAGAGCGCGGAATTGGTGAAGGAAACATCGTAACCAAACAGGTGCAGCGGCGGCCCGATCCGCGTGACTGCGAACTGCTCCAGGGGACTCATCGCCACTGGTCTATTCCTTTCCCGCGTTACTCTCGTTCAGCTCGCGCGCCACCCGTTGCACATTGAGGATTCCGGCGGCGACGCCAAGCAAAAAACAGACAATCAACAGAATAGGCGACGTACGAAAAACACGGTCTAACGCCCAGCCTATGGCCCCTCCGACAATCACCCCCGCGAGCAGCTCCGTCACCAGCCTGAACGCAATTCCCATTTGCGAGGGGCTGGCCGGGGGCGATGCCGGCTTTTCTTCCTGTTTCCGTCCGCCACGCGCCTGTTGCAGCCGCCGTTCCAGCTCATTCAGGCGGTGCATTTCGGGATCGTTTTCGGCCATGCGCACCAGCGCTGGTCAATCAATCGCGGGGACCAGGACAGAACTGCCCAAAGGCGCGCGGACCATAGGGGCGGGCAGGTTTTGTGTCAAGAAATTGGCCTGCGCCTAAATGTCTGTTTTTTCAGTCATTCCCGCGTGAATCGCAATCGCAACTCAACCTGCGACAATCAGTCTGTCGCCGGCCCGGAGCTGGGCCAAAGCCTCCAGCAGATCGTCGCGCAACAGCGCGACGCAGCCCGCGGTTGGTTTGAAACCGGCGGACGCGACATGCACAAAAATCGCGCTGCCTTTTCCCGGCACGACCGGGGCATCATTGAAGCCGACGACAACGATGACATCATAAGCATCATCGTCGCGCCATAGGCGTTCATTGACCGTGGCGTAAGGCAGGCGGACCAGACGATTGTAATTGGGATCGCCGGGAATATCGCACCAGGCATCATCCGATTCGATTTTTTCGACTGGGAGAATGGTTTTGGGCGGCGTCTCCAGCCGGTCTGCGCGATACAGCACGCGCCGCAGCGGCCATCGCCCGGCGGGCGTAATGCCGTCGCCCTCGCGGTGCTTGGCTGCAATTCCGCCACGACCGATTGCGCAGCGCCGCGGTCCCGCGCCCCATTCCGCGGCAAAACCGATTCCCTGCTGCGTGACAATGATGTCCATGGTGCTTCAGAAGAGATGTCCGGCCTTCGTGGCTTTGGTGCGCAGATATTCGCGATTGTGGATGTTGTCGGGAAAATGATGCGGCACCCGCGCGACCACCTCAATTCCGGCGGCCTGGAGCGCCGCCATTTTCTGCGGGTTGTTGGTCAGCAAACGGACTTTCTGAAACCCGAGGATACGCAGCATTCTGGCCGCAATCGCGTAGAGCCGCTCATCCTCCTCAAATCCGAGCCGGCGATTGGACTCCAGCGTGTCATATCCTTCGTCCTGCAGCCGGTAGGCCCGCAGCTTATTCATCAGTCCGATGCCGCGTCCCTCCTGCGCGAGATAGAGCAGAACTCCGCCGCCACTTGCAGAAATGGTCTTGATCGCGCCCCGCAACTGATCGCCGCAGTCGCATCTCAGCGAAGCCAGCAGATCGCCGGTGAAACATTCTGAATGCAGCCGTGC
>JAGWSK010000181.1 GCA_028869355.1 Alphaproteobacteria bacterium
ATGTCACGTCGGCGGCTTTGGTCCGCAGCTCACACCGTTCGGGCGCGAATTCAAGCTCAGCGGCTATACCTTGCGCGCGTCACCCGAATTCACCGTGCCGCTTTCCGCCGTCGCCGTTGCAGATTTGGTTCACACCCAAAAGGATCAGCCTCCTCCGGCGCCCGATTTCGGCGTCAACAACAATCCTGCCATCGACCAGATCAGTGCGTTCCTCGCCGGTGGCGACGGTGGTCATTTCGGCGGCTTTGCGCAATTTACCTATGAAGGCATCAACCGCAGTTTCGCGTGGGACAATCTCGACCTGCGCGCAACCACACATGCGCAAGTACTCGGTGCCGATGTCCTTGCCGGACTTAGTCTGAATAATTCGCCCGCTGTGCAGGACGCGTGGAACACGCTCCCGGCGTGGGGATTTCCCTATACCGATTCCGATCTCGTTCCCCATCCTGCGGCCGGCACGGTGCTTGCCGGCGCGCTGGCGCAAAGCACGCTGGGGCTGACGGCATATGGCTGGTGGGATTCACATCTCTACACCGAAGCGGGCGCTTACTGGACGCCCGGCCGTGGCTTCCTCAGGACGCTGGGCGTCGATCTGGATGAAGGCGCTGGTGTGCTCGATCATGCAGCGCCCTATCTGCGCGCCGCCTATGTAGACGACTTTGGCGATTCCAATGTCGAGCTGGGCGCCTTCGCATTCCTGCCGGACTTGCGTCCGCCCGGAACATCGTCCGGCACGGATCACTACACCGACCTTGGCATCGACGCGTCTTATCAGTATTTCGGAAGCGGATCGGACACCATCACGGTCAATACCCGCTACATTCATGAGCAGCAGGACCTCGCGGCATCATTCCCGGCCGGTGCGGCGGAAAACCGGAACGGCTTTCTCGACGATCTGCGCATCGATCTGTCTTACTACTGGCACAATATGCTGGGTGCGACGGTATCTCCCTTCGTGCTTTGGGGTTCCACCGACAGACTGCTCTATGCCGCAAACCGGACGTTCACGCCCGACAGCAATGGTGTGACGTTCCAGGCGGATTTCACGCCTTTCGCCAATGGCAATTCGCCTTTTGGCCGGCGGTTCAATCTTCGCACCGGGTTGCAATACACCATCTATGGCCGTTTCAACGGTGCCGGCACGAACTTTGACGGAGCCGGACATAACGCTTCAGACAACAACACGCTCCGGCTGTTCATCTCGCTGGCCTACTGACGAAAATCTCGCGAGTTGCACAGCGAGGGCGAGAGCGGCCGGATCGCATTCCGCCCGGCTGTTCATATCGCTTCAATTGGGCCATTCCGATCAGGACCGGACTCAATATTTCCTGTTCATTTGCACAATGACCTGGAATCGCTTCGACGCGAGCCGGTGTTTCGCTGCGCGTCACAGGTAACTGATCCTGGCCGTCTTCAAATGCTCGGTGTTCCGTAACAGGCGGCGCACCCGAAAAGCTGATAGGCGATGAGCAGAGCAAGCGCTGCGCCGACAATCACGACAACCACGATTTGGAGTCTGTTGCTTGCCGGTTTGGCCGGAACGCTGTTCGGGTCCTCGGTGGGATGATTGGCGTCGGTGGTTATATCGCTCATCAAGCTTCTCCGAAATATGAGTTCCTTTGATGAGTGCAGCGTAACCTGCAGTGCCCACAG